>CAXUMV010000087.1:0-5710 GCA_964252065.1 uncultured Lichenihabitans sp. | reverse complement strand
TCAGAACAGCCACGGCGCGAGCAGCGCTCTGCCGTTGAACAGCGCCGTTCCCAAGCACCTCGATGCGACGCAGATCGTTCCGGGCGGCCGCTTCCGCATTTTGGGGGTCAATCTGGTGGCGCCGGGCCGCACGCCGTCCGTGACGGTCGGCGGGCTCCCGGCGACCGTCAACCTCAGCGCCAGCAACGCCTATCTCCTGGCGGTGACCGCGCCGGCCTCGCTTGCGGCCGGGCGCGACGTCGTGGTCCAGGTTTCCAACGGGAACGGCGCCGCGCCGGCGCGGCTCGCCAACAAGGTGACGGTCACCGCGGGGTCGGGCGACCCGTTGAACCTCGGGGTCGGCTGGGGCGCCGGCTTCACCTTCACCAAGCATGTCGTCAGCGCCCGTGCCGCCTGCAACGGGGTGACGGACGACAGCTGGGCGATCGAGAGCGCCGTGATCCAGGCGTCCAAGGACGGCGGCGGCGTCGTGCAGCTGCCCTCGGGCGTCTGCCGGATCAAGAGCACCGTCGACCTCGCCTCACGCGTCATCCTCAAGGGGATGGGACAGAACTCGACGACGCTGCGCTACGAGGGCAACTACCCGATCTACGCCTATGGCTTCGACCTCGTGGGCTTGCAGGACCTCAAGCTGCTCAATGTCGGATCGGTCCAGGAAGGGGCCATCTGGCAGCACAACACCCGCAGCCTCATCCAGCGGGTCACCATCGCCATGGGCGTGTCACGCCAATGGTACATGACGTTCAACCGCGACTTCATCTTCGACAGCAACATCGTCACCCAGACCGGCAGCTACAACCAGCAGAACCCCTATCTGTTCAACTACTCCGCGGGCCTGCTGTTCAGCCACAACCACTCGACCAATTCGGCCGGGTCGCCGACCTTCCAGTTCATGCGGGACTCGCTGATCTGGAACAACCAGTTCACGCGCGACGCGGGCTCGCAGAACGAGAACCCGGTGGTGGCCCATCACGGCTTCGTGGCGGACTTCTCCATCCGCGTCTCGCTTCTTTACAATACTTTCGACGTCATCAACGGGCCCGTCCTGAACAAGCTTCGCAACGACGGCGAGACGATCCTGGTCGAGGGCGGTGGCGGCTTCCGGACCGAGAACCTCGGCTCCGTCAAGGCGGCCACGGCCACGACCCTCACGGACAGGGGCAATGCCATCAACGTCGATCCGTTCGGGGCCGGCTCCATCCCGGAGTCCTACGCCGTGGCGATCGTGGCGGGCAAAGGCGCCGGGCAGCGCCGCCGCGTGGTCGGCTACGCGAACGGGACCCTCACGGTCGACGCGCCCTGGGACGTCGTGCCCGACACCACGAGCCGCTACAGCACCTTCGTGTGGGCCCTCAAGGACGCGATCCTCTTCAGCAACACCCTGACCGACAACCCCCGCGGCATCTGGCTCTACTCGTCGGTCGAAGGCATCGTCATCGCCGGGAACACGATCAGCCAGGGGGGCGGCATCTTCCTGCGCTCCTACCAGAACCTCGCCCTCAAGATGATGATCATCCAGGACGACGTGTTGATCCGCAACAACACGGTCCAGAACTCGACCGGACGATGGATGTCCTACATCAACGTCGCTGCGGTGAGTTCCGACACCCAGCCCTTCGGCACCAACGACATCAACATCGAGGTGCGCGGCAACCGCCTGGTCGCCAACACGCCGAACGTCTCGTCCAACATCGAGGACCGTGCCGGCCAGGAGGGCTACTCGGCCCTCCTCTACATCGAGCCCGGCGGCGGCCAGACCAATGCGGCGATCCCGAACGTCCTCGGCACCGTGCTCCAGGGCAACACGTGCCAGAACTGCGCGCATGCCTTCACGATCGGGACGGGCGACTACGGCACCGCGGTAGTCGGCAACCAGCCGGCGATCGCAGCGGCGGGTGCGCTCGTCGACCGCACGACGCTGGGGGCGAGCTTCGGGGCGTCGGCGATCAGCCTGAAGCGGTGACGTCGGGCGTCAGGCAGCGGGTCAGGGCGTTGCCGTGTTCCGGGTGCAGATCATGCGGCAGCCGCCCTGGTCCGGCGCAGATGTCGCGCGCTCGGATATCTCGCCCGCGGGCGGCGGGTACACGGCCGCGAACTGATCGTTGCCGACGGCCTGCAGCAGCTGGGACGGGGCGAACTGCCCCGTCTGCCCGGGGCCGGGCGGCAGGCGGTCGACCTGGCCACCCGGGAGGCCCGGGATCGAGGCGATCGACTGGGCGAAGACCTGGCCGGTGACCGTGCTGGCCGCAAAGCGCAGCGCCGCATTGGGGGCGACGATCGAGCCGGGGACGTTCCACGTCTCGCCGTCCTCCCGCTGGGCCCCGCCCGAAAAGGCGATCTCGAGGTCGGTCGCCTCCGGAAAGAACAGCACGATCCGCGAGGGGTCGAGGCCGCCAGACACCGAGAAGCCGAGATGGCGCATCTGCACCGACCGACCGTGCACGCGCACCAGGAGCTGGCTACGCGCGTCGCCCGTCAGGACGAGCCGCGTCCGATCGTCTCCGGCGGTATTGAGCCGGTCGCCGGCGAGGTCGACGACCTCGAGCGCCCGGCGGGCCGAGGCCCTGAACTCGGTCTTGCCGTCGGCGCCCGTGCCGACCGCGATCCGCGAGGTCGGACTCAGCGCGGCAAGCCTTGCCCCGAGGAGGTCGAGCTTGAGCGCCGTGAACTCCAGGCGGTTGCCCGCCAGCGGCCCGACGCCGCTCGAAAAGACGTGGGACGTGCGGACCTCGGGCGAGCGCACGAAGCCGCCGACCTGCCCGCGATCGAAGACGAGCCGGGTTCCCGCCGTGAGGTCGCCGTCCACATGGAAGTCCGACATGGCGATGACGCCCCCGGCGGCGACCGGTCCCTGATAGTCGCTCCGCTCCGCGCTGATCGACTGCTTGGCGAAGACCTGCAGATCGGTGAGATCGAGGTTCGAGGCCGCGACGGCGGCCTGCCCGTGCGCGCACATCATCGCAACGACGGCGCCGGCGGCGCGCAATGACGTCGTCACGGCGCGCCGGGCGCGCCTCCTCGTTCCGTGCAGCTGCAAGGTCGCCTCCCATGGTCTTCGTTTGCGATCCCAAGCGGATCGACGAACACCTTCGCGGCACAATGAAGAGCCCAAGCTGCTGCCGGCGCAACAGGTTAGTTAACTCTTGGTAAACATGCAGAAGAGCCGAAGATCAGCGTCGGGTTCCGAGACCCGCCGCCGACCCGTGCCGCCTTCATCTGCTTGCATTGCGGCCCTGACAGCCGGTCAGCGATTTACCATGCCGCCCGTGCCCAGCGCCTACTCGCTCGAAGGCCCTTCGGCATCGCCGTGCGCGAGGGCACGAGGCTTCGCCGCGAGGTCGGGCAGCCGCTCCTCGATCCAGCGGGCGAGGTCGGCGACCTTCACGGCGGCTTCGCGGCCGAGCGGGGTCAGCGTGTAGTCGGTATGCGGCGGCATCACCGGATAAGATCGGCGCAGCACGAGGCCGTCGCCCTCCAGCCATCGCAGCGTCTGCGACAGCATGCGTTCGCTGACCCCGCCCGCCCGGCGCCGCAGCTCGCCGAAGCGCAGCGTGCCTCCCTGCAGCGCGATGAGGACCAGCAGCCCCCAACTGCTGGTCACGTGCTTCATCACCTCGCGCGACGGGCAGCCGGACGCGAACACGTTGCCATGCCGCGGACAGACGGAATCGAGGGCGGACGCCGGCATCGGACTATTATTTTCCATACTTACCTTTATGTGGGTACTTACGGACGGGAAGCAAGCTGTCTAGCTTGGGCGCACCTTCAAGGGAGACACAAGCCCATGTATGCCATCACCGGAGCGACCGGCCAGCTCGGCCGCCGCGTCATCGACGTGCTGCTCAAGACGGTCCCGCCGGACCGGATCGTCGCCGCGGTGCGCAGTCCCGCCAAGGCGCAGGATCTCGCCGCCAAGGGCGTCCATGTCCGCGAGGCCGACTACGGTCGGCCGGAGACGCTGGCGGCCGCCTTCGCCGGGGTCGAGCGCGTGCTGCTGATCTCCTCGAGCGAGGTCGGCGGCCGCCTGCGGCAGCACAAGGCGGTGATCGACGCCGCCAAGGCGGCCGGGGTGACGCTGCTCGCCTACACGAGCATCCTGCATTGCGACAGCACGCCCGCCCGGCTCGCGACCGAGCACCGGGCGACCGAAGAGGCCATCGCGGCCTCCGGCGTGCCCGCCGTCATCCTGCGCAACGGCTGGTACACCGAGAACAAGCTGGGAGCCCTGCCGATCGCCCTGCAGCATGGCGCGATGGTCGGCTCGTCCGGCGGCGGGCGCTTCTCGGCCGCCTCGCGCGAGGATTATGCCGAGGCCGCGGCGGTCGCGTTGCGCGGCGAGGACCAGGCCGGCAAGGTGCACGAGCTCGCCGGCGACACGGCGTTCACGATGGCCGAGTTCACGGCCGAGGTGTCGCGCCAGGCGGGCAAGCCGGTCGCCTACACCGATCTTCCGGAGGCCGAGTACACGGCCATCCTGACCGGCGCGGGCCTGCCGGCCGACCTCGCCGCGATCATCGCCGATGCCGATGCCGTGGCGGCGTCCGACACGCTGTTCGACGACAGCCGCAGCTTGAGCCGGCTGATCGGCCGGCCGACCACGCCGTTTGCGCAGACCCTGGCCGCGGCGCTCAAGGCGCAGGGCTGATCGCGAACCGGAGCCCTGCTACGGCAAGGCCCTCCCCTCTGTCGCGTCGCCCCTTCCGATGATAGGGAGGGGCGTGGTGCGGAGTTGAATGGAGAGGGCGGCCTTGCCTCGCTTGTTCACGGCCCTCGAAGTGCCGCCCGAGCTCGCCGACGAACTCGCCTCGCTCCGCGGCGGCCTCTACGGGGCACGCTGGATCGATGTCGAGAACTACCATCTCACGTTGCGGTTCATCGGCGACATCGACGACTGGACCGCGCGCGAGATCGACTACGAGCTCGGCCGCATCCGCCGCTCGCCGGTGACGGTGACGCTGGAGGGCCTGAGCTCGTTCGGCGGCGACAAGCCCCGCGCGATCGTGGCCCGCGCCCAGGCGGGCCAGGCGCTCGTCGAGCTGCAGGGCGAGCAGGAGCGGCTGATCCGGCGCGTCGGCCTGCCGGCGGAGCCGCGGAAATACACCCCCCACGTCACGCTCGCCCGGCTGCGGGGCGTCTCGCCCATGGCGGTGGCCGACTACCTGGGCGCGCGGGGCTTCCTGTCCCGCCGCTTCACGGCCGACAGCTTCGTGCTCATGTCGTCGCGCGACTCGGTCGGCGGGGGCCCTTACATGGTCGAGGCGGCCTATCCGCTTGGAGAGGCCGCCTCGTAAGACGGATCGCGATCGCGGGGCCGCGCTATTCGAAGTGGTAGGCGAAGCCGGCCCGGACGGTGTTGCCGTCGCGGGTGAACCGGACGCTGTCGCCGTTGAGGTCGTAGAGCTTCTTGGTGGAGGAGAAGTCGTAGACGTCCTCGAGCCGCAGCGACACGCGCTCGGTCAGGCGGTAGTCGAGACCGCCGCCCACCGTGAAGGCATCGAGCGGGACGCGGCCGCGCTGGACGCGGCCGGCGCCCGGGGTGCTGTCGGTGATTTCGCCGCGCTCGAAGGAGTAGCCGGCGGCCACGAAGGGAAGGAAGTTGCCGAACGCATAGCCGAGGCGCCCGCGGATGTCGGCCTGGAGATAGCCGCGATAGCTCACCGGGTCCGTGAGGCCCGGCGCGCCGATCGCCTTTCCACCGGAGAGGTCGGTG
>CAXUMV010000086.1:0-10704 GCA_964252065.1 uncultured Lichenihabitans sp. | reverse complement strand
AGGGCGTGGCGGGCGATCTGGTCGAGCATGTGGTCGAAGAAGCCGATGCCGGTCTCGACCGAGCCACTGCCGCTGCCGTCGAGGTCGAGGTCGACCGCGACTGTGGTCTCCCTGGTCTGACGCCTGACGCTGGCGCGGCGCATCGCGGAACTCCGGGCGGGCGTGGACAAGGGGGCTTCTAGCAAGGCGAGGGGGTCTTGGCCATACGATCGTCTTGACCCTCCCCCTCCGCCTCGCAATAACCCAAGGTCAGGCGGGGTCGATAAGGCGACGGGCGGGGCCGGCCGGGCGCCAAGGTCATGGGGAACAGCATGGAGGGGGACAGCACGGCGGCCCAGTTCGCCGAGCGGCTGGGGGTCGTCGCCGACGAGATCGAGGCGACGCTCGACGGCCTGCTCGGCCGCTCCGCGCTCAGCGGGGAGATCGCGCGGCCGGCGCGGCTCAGGGACGCGATGCGCTACGCGACGCTCGGCGGCGGCAAGCGGCTGCGGCCCTTCCTGCTGGTCGAGACCGCGCGGCTCTTCGGGCTGCAGGGCGAGGGGCCGCTGCGCGCCGGGGCGGCGCTCGAGATGATCCACTGCTATTCGCTGGTGCATGACGACCTGCCCGCCATGGACAACGACGACCTGCGCCGCGGCCGGGCCACGACCCACAAGGCCTTCGACGACGCGACCGCGATCCTGGCCGGCGATGCGCTTCTCACCTACGCCTTCGACGTCATGGGCGACACCCCGACCCACCCCGACCCCGCGGTGCGGGCCCGGCTCGTCGTGCTGCTCGCCCGCGCGGCGGGGCTGGGCGGCATGGCGGGCGGCCAGGCGCTCGATCTCGAAGCCGAGAAGGCGACCGAGCCGCACGGGGCGGAGGCCGTGATGCAGCTCCAGGCGATGAAGACCGGCGCGCTGCTGCTCTACGCAGTCGAGGCCGGCGCCATCATGGGCGGGGCCTCGGACCGCGAGTGCGCGGCCCTCAACCGCTACGGCCGTGCGCTCGGCGCGGCCTTCCAGGTGGCCGACGACATCCTCGACACCGAGAGCGACGCCGCGACGCTGGGCAAGGCCGCCGGCAAGGACGCCGGTCGCAACAAGGCGACCCTGGTCGCCGCCCTCGGGCTCGACGCCGCCCGCGCTCGGCGCGACGCGCTGGCCGCCGAAGCCCAGGCGGCCCTCGCCGAACTCGACCTCAGGAGCCGCACCGCGATCCTGGCCGAAGCCGCCCGCTTCACGGTCGCGCGAAAAAACTGAGTGGATTGCCGCTCGACGCCTGTCGAAGGGGCCGACCGGGACGGTTGCACGGCCCGAACGCCTCCGCGATTGTCTGCGTCACAAGCGTAATTTTCTGGCGCAAGCGCGCCGTCGCCACATCGGGACCCGCCATGGCCGGACATAGTCAGTTCAAGAACATCATGCACAAGAAGGGCAAGCAGGACGCTGTCCGCTCAAAACTCTTCTCGAAGCTCGCGCGCGAAGTCACGGTGGCGGCCAAGCTCGGCCTGCCGGACCCCGCCATGAACCCGCGCCTGCGCGCCGCCGTGCTCGCCGCCCGGGCCGAGAACATGCCCAAGGACAACATCGAGCGCGCCATCAAGAAGGCGGCCGGCGGCGAGGGCGAGAACTACGACGAGGTCCGCTACGAGGGCTACGCGCCCGGGGGGGTCGCGGTGATCGTCGAGGCGCTGACGGACAACCGCAACCGCACGGCCGGCGAGGTGCGGAGTTACTTCACCAAGTCCGGCGGGGCGCTGGCGGAGACCGGCGCCGTGTCGTTCATGTTCGACCGCGTCGGGCTCATCGAGTATGATCCGGCCGCCGCCAGCGAGGACGCCATGATGGAGGCCGCCATCGAGGCGGGGGCCGAGGACGCCGCCACGACCGAGGACGGCCACGAGGTCACCACCACGGTGGAGGGCCTCAAGGACGTCGCCAAGGCGCTCGAGGAGCAGTTCGGCGAACCGCGCCGCACCGGGCTCGTGTGGAAGGCGCAGAACACCATCGCGGTGGACGACGAAGCGGGGGAGAAGATCCTCAAGCTGGTCGGCGCGCTCGAGGACAACGACGATGTCCAGAAGGTCTATGCGAACTTCGAGGTGTCGGACGCGCTCGTCGCCAAGATGGGCGCCTGAGATGCTGCAGGCGCCCTCGCCTTGACGCGCGTGGTGCGCATCCTCGGCATCGACCCCGGGCTCCGCCATACCGGCTGGGGCGTCATCGACACCGCGGGCTCGCGCCTGTCCTTCGTAGCCTGTGGATCGCTGCATTCGGACGGTGCCGCGGCGCTCAGCGAGCGGCTGCGGCAGCTGTTCGAGGGGCTGTCCGCGGTACTCGCCGAGCACCGCCCCGACGAGGCGGCCGTGGAGGAGACGTTCGTGAACCGCGATCCGCAGGGCACCCTCAAGCTCGGGCAGGCGCGCGGCATCGCGCTGGTGGTGCCGGCGCTCGCCGGGATCACGGTCGCCGAATATGCGGCCAACCTCGTCAAGAAGACCGTGGTCGGCACGGGACACGCCGAGAAGCAGCAGATCGCCATGATGCTCAAGGTGCTGCTGCCGCGCAGCGACGCGACCAGCCCCGATGCCGCCGATGCCCTGGCGGTCGCGATCACCCACGCCCAGCACCGCGGCGCCCAGGCGCTGGCGGCCCGCCTGCGGGCTTCGGCATGATCGCCAAGCTCAGGGGCATCGTGGACGCGCACGGCCCGGACCACGTCGTGCTCGATGTGGGAGGCGTGGGCTACCTCGTCGCCTGCTCGCCCCGCACGCTGCGTGCCCTGCCCCGGGCCGGCCAGCCCGCGACGCTCGCCATCGACACGCAGATGCGCGAGGACGTGATCCGCCTCTACGGCTTTGCCAGCGACGCCGAACGCGACTGGTTCCGGCTGCTGCAGGGCGTGCAGGGCGTCGGCTCCAAGGTGGCGCTGGCGATTCTTGGCACGCTCGCCCCGGACGAGCTCGCCCTCGCGCTCGGGCGCGGGGACAGGACCGCGGTCGCCCGCAGCCCGGGCGTCGGCCCCAAGCTCGCCGCCCGCATCGTCGCCGAGCTGAAGGACAAGGGTCCCGCGCTCTCTGGCGAGTCGCTGGACGGCATGGGCGAGCCGGCGCCCGCCCTCCCCGGCGGGGCCGACGACGCGATCGCGGCGCTGGTGAACCTCGGCTACGGCCGCCCCCAGGCGGCGGCGGCCGTCACGGACGCCGTCGGCACGCTCGGCCCCGACGCGGCCGTTGCGGCGCTGATCCGCCACGGGCTCAAGCGCCTGGCGTCGTAAATCCATCCATGCCATGCCCTCCGCCCCGTTTGCGGGGAGAAGGTGCCCGACAGGGCGGATGAGGGGTCTTTCAGCCGAAGAGGGTTCCCTCATCCGGCCTGTCGGCCACCTTCTCCCCGACGGGGAGAAGGACATGACCGGCCGGGTCCAGCCACGATTGCAACCCCGCGCTACGCCTCCGGCACGTTGCGGTCGAGCTCGTCGAGCCAGACGCGGGCGTTGCCGTCCGAGGGTGCGCGCCAGTCGCCGCGAGGCGACAGCGAGCCGCCGGCCACGACCTTGGGTCCGTTCGGCATGGCCGAGCGCTTGAACTGGCTGAAGCCGAAGAAGCGCCCGACGAAGACGCGCAGCCAATGCCGGATCGCGGGAAGCGCGTAGACCTCCTGCCGGGTGGCCGGGAAACCGGCCGGCCAGCGGCCCTCGCCCGCCTGCCCCCAGGCGTGCATCGCCAGGAAGGCGATCTTGGAGGGACGGAAGCCGTAACGCAGCGTGTAGTAGAGATTGAAATCCTGCAGCGCGTAGGGCCCGATCTTGGCCTCGGTGCTCTGCGGCGACTGGCCGGCCTCGACGGGCACGAGCTCGGGCGAGATCTCGGTCGCCAGGATGCCGAGCAGGGTCGTCTCGAGGCCCTCGCCGAGCTGGCCGCTGCGGCCGACCCAGCGGATCAGATGCTGGATCAGGGTCTTGGGCACACCGGCATTGACGTTGTAGTGGGACATCTGGTCCCCGACCCCGTAGGTGCACCAGCCGAGCGCCAGCTCCGACAGGTCGCCGGTCCCCAGCACGATGGCGTCGTGGTGGTTGGCGAGGCGGAACAGGTAGTCCGTGCGGAGCCCCGCCTGCACGTTCTCGAACGTGACGTCGTAGACGGGCTCGCCGGCCGCATAGGGGTGCCCGAGATCGTCCAGCATCTGCCGGGCCGCGGGCCGGATGTCGAGCTCGCGCGCCGTGACGCCGAGCGCCTCCATCAGGCGCCAGGCGTTGGTCTTGGTCTCCTGGCTTGTGGCGAAGCCCGGCAGGGTGAAGGCCAGGATGTCCTGGCGCGGGAACCCGAGCTCGTCGAAGGCCTTGGCGGCGACGATGAGGGCCTGGGTGGAGTCGAGCCCCCCCGAGACCCCGATCACCAGCTTGCGGACGCCGATCGCCCGCAGCCGCTGCTTCAGGCCCGCGACCTGGATGTTGTAGGCCTCGTAGCAGTCCTGCTCGAGGCGGGAGGGATCGGACGGCACGAAGGGGAAGCGCTCGACCCGCCTCTCGAACCCGATGTCGCCGGCCGGCGGGGCGAGCGCGAAGGCCACGCGCCGGAACGGGGCCGCGCCGAGAACCTGCGCGTTCTCGTCGAAGGTGCCCTGCCGCATGCGCTCCTGGCGCAGACGGTCGAGGTCGATGTCGGCGACGCAGAACGCCGCGCCGCCCGGGAAGCGCGGCGTCTCGGCGAGGAGCACGCCGTTCTCGTGGATCGCGGTCTGTCCGTCCCAGGCGACGTCGGTCGTCGACTCCCCGGCCCCCGCCGCGGCATAGAGATAGGCCGCAAAGCAGCGGGCCGACTGCGAGCGGCACAGCATGTGCCGGTCCTCCGCCTTGCCGATCGTGATGTTGCTGGCGGAGAGGTTCAGGAGCACGGTGGCCCCGGCGAGGGCCGCGGGCCCGCTCGGCGGCACCGGGACCCAGAGGTCCTCGCAGATCTCGATGTGAATCGTGAGCCCCGGGACATCCGTCGCTGCGAACAGCAGGTCCGGCCCGAACGGCGCCTCCAGCGCCCCGATGCGGATCGTCCCGCCTTCGGTGCCGCGGCCGGAGGCGCACTGGCGGGGCTCGTAGAACTCCCGGTAGTTCGGCAGGTAGAGTTTCGGAACGACGCCCAGCACCTGTCCGCGGTGGATCACGATGGCGGTGTTGTAGAGGCGGTTGCGGGTGCGCAGCGGGGCGCCGACGACCAGGAGGGGCCGCAGCGTCCGGCTCGCCTCGACCAGGACGGCCACGGCCGCCTCGACCTCGTCGAGCAGCGCGTCCTGCAGCAGCAGGTCGTCGATCGCGTAGCCCGAGAGCCCGAGCTCGGGGAACAGCGCGACCGCCGCCCCGCGCTCGTGGCAGTCGCGCGCGACGGCCAGGATCGCGGCCGCATTGGCCCGCGGATCGGCCAGGGCCGTGACCGTGGTGCAGGCCGCGACGCGGACGAACCCGTGAGCGGAGACCGAACGGAAATCCATGGCGGCAACTTAGCTCAAACCGGGCTTCGCCGCCATGCGGGACGTGCGGTCAGCAGGGCTTCGGACTTGGGTTAGCAGACGGTGCGGCCGGCGTGCCCCTTCGCCCCGCTTGCGTGGAGAAGGTGCCCGACAGGGCGGATGAAGGGCGGCTTCGCACGAAGGTCCCCTCATCCCCGCTTTGCGGACCTTCTCCCCGGGCGGGGGAGAAGGGCAAACGCGGCATCCGTTCACCTGGACTCGGAGGCCTGGAACAGTCAGGCGGCGAAGGGGTAGTCCACGTAACCTTCTGGGCCCTGCGAGTACCAGGTCTTCATCACGTCCGGGTTGAGGGGCAGCCCCTCGGCGATGCGGCGCGGCAGGTCCGGGTTGGCGAGGAACGGGCGGCCGAACGCGATGGCGTCAGCCTCGCCCGCATCCAGCGCCGCCTGGCCCCGGGCGCCGTCGTAGTCGGAGTTGAGCACCAGCGGCGCCTTGAAGACGGCCCGGATCAGCGGCGCGATGGGCGGCCGCTCGGCCTTGCCGAAGGTGCCTTCGAAGGTCGGCTCGCGCAGTTCGAGGAACGCGATACCGCGCTTGGCCAACGCCGCCGCGGCGGCCGGGAACAGCGCCTCGGGATGGCTGTCGTTGACGCCCTGCGTGTCGCCGTTGGGCGACAGGCGCACCCCCGTGCGGTCGGCGCCGACGACCCCCACCACCGCATCGGTCACCTCCTCGAGCAGGCGGATGCGGTTCTCGATCGGTCCGCCGTAGCGATCGTCGCGGTGATTGGCGCCGTCGCGCAGGAACTGATCGATCAGGTAGCCGTTCGCGGCGTGGATCTGCACGCCGTCGAAACCCGCCGCCATGGCGTTCTGCGACGCCTGCACGTATTCCGCGATGATCCCGGGCATCTCGTCGAGGCGCAGCGCGCGGGCCTGCACGTAGGGCTGCTTGCCCTCGTAGGTGTGGGCGGCGCCCGGCGCCGTCGTGGCGGAGGAGGAGACGGGCTGCCCGCGCCCAGGCATGCTCGGATGATTGATCCGGCCCATGTGCCAGAGCTGGGCCACGATGCGGCCGCCCTCGGCGTGAACCGCGGCGACCACCGGACGCCAGGCCTCGGCCTGCGCCTGCGACCACAGCCCCGGCGCATAGGGCCAGCCGAGGCCCTGCAGGCTGATGCCGGTCGCCTCCGTGATGATGAGGCCGGCGCTGGCGCGCTGCCGATAGTAGTCGACCATCAGCGGGGTGGGCACGTGGTCGGCGGTCGCACGGCCACGGGTCAGAGGGGCCATGAACACGCGGTTGCGGGCCTCGATGGCGCCGAGGCGAAGGGGGTCGAAAAGCGAAGGCATGATGATCCTTGATCGAGATTGCTAACCGAACCTGTTCCGACTTGTCCCTTCTCCCGCGGAGCGGAAGGAGGGCATCCCCCCATCATAGTCCCCGTCACCGGGCCGGGCCGACCTCGTCGGCCATGGTGGCACCGCGGGCGCCAAGGGGCTTTTCCGGGCCGCCGGTGGTGTCGCGCGCGGTCTGGTGCTCCATCTCGGCGCTGAGCTCGGCGCCCGCCAGCACCACGATGGAGGACAGCCAGATCCAGGTCATGAAGCCGATGGCGGCGCCGAGCGACCCATAGGTCGCGTTGTAGCTGCCGAACTTGCTGACATAGAAGGAGAACAGCGCCGAGGCGCCGATCCAGAGCAGGCTCGCGGCCGCGCTGCCCCAGGTGACCCAGCGCCATTGCGGCTTGGTCCGGCTCGGGCCGAAGCGGTAGAGCAGCGCCAGGCCGACGGCGATGATCACGAGCATCAGCGGCCAGCGGGCGAGCGCGAGGAGGCTCGCCCCGAGCTCGCCGAGCCCGAACACGTTCAAGGCCACCGGCACCGCGACGACTGCCCCGAGCGCCCCGATCACGATCACCAGGGCCCCGAGCGTGAAGGCCAGGGACACGGCGTTCAGCATGAGGAAGCTGCGCTTCTCCTTTTCCTTGAATACGACGTTCAGCGCGTCGAACACCGCCTTCACCCCGGCGTTCGCGCTCCACAGCGACACGCCCAGGCTGATCACGAGCGCGAAGCTCAGGGAGCCGCCCGGTTTGGAGGCGATCCGCTTGACCTGATCCCCGATGATCTCGGTCGCCCCGCCGGGAAGCACGGTGGACAGGCCGTCGAGCTGGCTCGATATGGTGTTGGGATCGGCGAAGAGGCCGTAGAGCGACACGAGCGCCGCGATGGCGGGGAACAGTGCCAGCAGGGCGTAGAAGGTCACGCCGGCCGCGACCGCCAGCACCCGGTCGTCCCCGATCTCGCTGTAGGTGCGAACCAGGATGTCGCGCCACCCGCGTACCGGAATGGCGGAGGGGGTTGCGGCGTCGCGGCCATGGCCGTCGTCGGCCGCGGCGGGTGCGGCCTGCGGAGCGCCAGAGGTCTGCTGCGGCCCCGGCTCCGCCGGAGCGCGCAGCGCGGCCGCCAGCGCCATCGCCCCGACCACGAACACCGGCCACCACGGCCGGGGCCGTGTGGGTCGCTCGTCCCC
This sequence comes from uncultured Lichenihabitans sp., assembly GCA_964252065.1. Lineage (GTDB taxonomy): Bacteria > Pseudomonadota > Alphaproteobacteria > Rhizobiales > Beijerinckiaceae > Lichenihabitans. The sequence goes on along the minus strand of CAXUMV010000086.1, from coordinate 2,719 downwards.
TGAATGCACGCCGATCGCCATGGAGCCCCCGAGGTCCCGGGAGCCGAACGGCTCCCCTTCGGCAATTCGCGACCCGGCCACCTGGTTTCCGCGGTCGATCGGCGCTTTTTGAGGGACGACGTCAGTGGGCGAAGATGGTCGCCCCGCGGTCGGCGGTTCCGACGGCATCGCGGAAGGGGGCGAAGAGCTCCCGGCCGATGCCGAAATGGGAGTCCGACAGATCTGCCTCCGCCAGAGGCCGCGCGGTCCAGTCGGTCCGGTCGCCCACCACCGCGATGGTGCCCGCAACCGCATCGACCCGGATCATGTCGCCGTCGCGCAGCCGCGCGATGGGGCCGCCCTCGGCGGCCTCGGGGGTGACGTGGATGGCGGCGGGCACCTTGCCCGAGGCCCCCGACATCCGCCCGTCCGTCACCAGCGCCACCTTCTGGCCGCGGTCCTGCAGCACCGCGAGCGGAGGCACCAGCTTGTGCAGCTCCGGCATGCCGTTCGCCTTCGGGCCCTGAAAGCGGACCACCGCCACGAAGTCGCCCGTCAGCGAACCCGCCCTGAACGCCGCCTGCAGCTCGTCCTGCGAATGGAAGACGCGCGCCGGCGCCTCGACGATATGCCGGTCCTCGCTGATCGCCGAGGTCTTGATGATCGCCTGGCCGAGGTCGCCGTGCAGCACCTTGAGCCCGCCATGCGCGCTGAAGGGCTGGCCGATCCCGCGCAGCACCGTCTCGTCGCCGCTTTCGGCCGGCCCGTCGCGCCAGGCCAGCGTGCCGTCCGCGTGCAGCACGGGTTCGCCCGTGTAGGAGGCGAGCCCCTGGCCGTTGACGGTGGCGACGTCCGGATGCAGCAGGCCCCCGCTCAGAAGCTCGCGGATGATCAGCGCCATCCCGCCGGCGGCGTGGAAGTGGTTCACGTCGGCCTTGCCGTTCGGGTAGACGCGCGTCAGCAGCGGCACCACGTCGGCGAGGGCCGAGAAATCGTCCCAGGTGAGCGTGATGCCCGCGGCCGCCGCCATGGCGACGACGTGCATCGTGTGGTTGGTCGAGCCGCCCGTCGCATGCAGCCCCACGATGCCGTTCACGAACACCCGCTCGTCCAGCATGCGCCCCATGGGCGTGTACTCGTTGCTGAGGGCGCTGATCGCCATGGCGCGGCGCGCTGCGGCCGTCGTCAGGGCGTCGCGCAGCGGGGTGCCGGGATTGACGAAGGAGGCGCCGGGCAGGTGCAGGCCCATGATCTCCATCATCATCTGGTTGGTGTTGGCCGTGCCGTAGAACGTGCAGGTGCCCGGCCCGTGGTAAGAGGAGGCTTCGGCCTCCAGGAGCTCGGCCCGGCCGACCTTCCCCTCGGAGAACAGCTGCCGGATGCGGCCCTTCTCGTCGTTCGGCAGCCCGGACGTCATCGGGCCGGCGGGCACGAACACCGCCGGCAGGTGCCCGAAGGCCAGGGCCCCGATCACGAGGCCGGGCACGATCTTGTCGCAGATGCCGAGATAGACGGCGGCGTCGTAGGTCTGGTGCGATAGCGCCACGGCGGTCGACAGCGCGATCACCTCGCGGCTGAACAGCGACAGCTCCATACCGGCTTCGCCCTGGGTGATGCCGTCGCACATGGCCGGCACGCCGCCGGCGACCTGCGCGGTGCCGCCCGCCTCGCGCGCCGCCTGTCGGATCAGCTCGGGATAGGTCTCGTAGGGCTGGTGAGCCGACAGCATGTCGTTATAGGCGGTCACGATGCCGAGATTGCCGCCCTCCCCGCTGCGCAGCATGGCCTTGTCGCCCGGATGGCAGGCCGCAAAGCCGTGCGCCTGGTTGGCGCAGCCGAGCGCCTGGCGGCGCGGCCCCTTGGCGGCGGCCGCATCGATCCTGTCGAGGTAGCGCCGGCGCCGGTCGCGGCTCCGGGCCGCGATTTCCGCCGTCACCTCGCCGACGCGCGCGTTCAGCGAGGCCGTGTTCTGCCACGTGATCATCGGGGTCTCCCCACCTCGGGGTTCAAGCTGCGGCGAGCGGGGCGGACGCCCGCCGGGCCGCCTCCGTCACCTTGCTCAAATCGATGCCCTCGGCGGGCACGAACCAGGAGCCGCCGACCGCGACGATGTTGGGCATCGCCAGGTAGGCCCTGGCGCTCTCCTGGGTGATGCCGCCGGTGGGGCAGAACTTCACGTCGGGCAGCACGGAGCCGATCGCCTTCAGCACGGCCGTGCCGCCGCTCTGCTCGGCGGGAAAGAACTTCTGCACCAGGAAGCCGTGCTCGCGCAGCGTCATGGCCTCGGTGAGCGTGGCGGCGCCCAGCATCCAGGGCCGCCCGAGCGCCTTGGCGACGCCGATCAGCGCTTCGGTGTAGCCGGGCGAGACGAGGAAGCGCGCGCCCGCCTCCACGGCCGCCTCGGCCTGGGCGGCCGAGAGCACCGTGCCGGCGCCGAGCACGAGATCGGGGCATTCTGCGCGCAGGGCCTTCAGGGCGTCGAGACCGGCCGGCGTGCGCAGGGTCACCTCGATGACCCCGACCCCGCCCGCGAGCAGCGCACGTCCGACCGGGACCGCGTCCCTGACCTCCTTGAAGGTCACAACCGGGATGAAGCGGTTCGAGCCCAGCAGCGCAAAGGACGGTTGATCGGTCATGGCGAGTCCTTTCCGGTGTCGAGGCGGCAGCCGCTCGGACGCGGCGTTCATTTGCGGATGGCCGGGACCCTGGGCCGCCGGGCGCCGTTTGTCCAGCGCGGGAC
>CAXUMV010000085.1:0-10754 GCA_964252065.1 uncultured Lichenihabitans sp. | reverse complement strand
GGCGCCAATAAGCGATTCAAGATCACCGGTACCGGCAAGGTCATGTATGCCCAGAGTGGCAAGCGCCATGGCATGATCAAGCGCACCAACAAGCAGATCCGCGATCACCGCGGGACGAGCGTGCTGTTCAAGAGCGATGGTGACAACATCATCAAGTTCTTTCTCCCGAACGGCTGATCTCGCTCCTTTCGTTCCGCTCACTATCGAGGATTTGAACCACCATGGCACGCGTCAAACGGGGCGTCACCAGCCACGCCAAGCACAAGAAGACTCTCGAGGCCGCCAAGGGCTTCTACGGCCGCCGCAAGAACACCATCCGGATCGCCAAGCAGGCGGTCGAGAAGTCGATGCAGTATGCCTACCGCGACCGCAAGAACCGGAAGCGGACGTTCCGGGCGCTCTGGATTCAGCGTATCAACGCCGCGGTCCGCGAGTCCGGCCTGACCTACAGCCGCTTCATCGACGGCTTGGCCAAGGCGGGCATCATCATCGACCGCAAGGTGCTCTCCGACCTCGCTATCCGCGAGCCCGAGGCGTTCAAGGCCATCGTCGAGAAGGCCAAGAGCGCGCTTCCCGCCGCGGCCTGACGCCGTCCTTCGGGCCGTCCGTCCATGACCACGCCGCACGACGTCGAACTGGAGGTGCTGGCCGAGATCGCGGCCGCTTCCTCCGAGGCCGCTCTCGAGACGGTGCGCGTGGGCGCGCTCGGCAAGAAGGGCTCGGTCTCCGCGCTGCTCGCGACGCTCGGCCGGCTGACCCCGGACGAGCGCAAGGCGCAGGGCGCCGTGATCAACGCGGTCAAGGACCGGGTCGGCGCCGCGCTGGCGTCCCGCCGCGCGGTGCTGGCGGACGCCGCGCTGGCCGAGCGCCTCCGGGCCGAGCGGGTCGACGTCACGCTGCCGGTCCGCGAGCCCGCGGTGGTGACGGGGCGCCTCCACCCCATTGGCCAGGTGACCGACGAGCTCACCGCGATCTTCGCCGACATGGGGTTCGCGGTGGCCGAGGGGCCGGACGTCGAGACCGACTTCCACAACTTCACGGCGCTGAACTTCCCGGCGGGCCATCCGGCGCGGGACATGCACGACACCTTCTTCTTCGCCCCCGATGCGCAGGGCGAGCGCAAGCTGCTGCGCACCCATACTAGCCCGGTCCAGATCCGGACAATGCGGGGGGGCCGGCCGCCCTTCCGGGTCATCTGCCCCGGCCGCACCTACCGCTGCGACAGCGACCAGACCCATACCCCGATGTTCCATCAGGTCGAGGGGCTGGTGATCGACAGGACCGCCAACCTCGCCAACCTCAAATGGGTGCTGCAGGAGTTCTGCCGCGCCTTCTTCGAGGTGGAGCAGGTAACGATGCGCTTCCGCCCCTCGTTCTTCCCCTTCACCGAACCTTCGATGGAGGTCGACATCCAGTGCGACCGCCGGGGCGGCGAGATCCGCTTCGGCCAGGGCGAGGACTGGCTGGAGATCCTGGGCTGCGGCATGGTGCATCCCAACGTGCTGCGCCACTGCGGCATCGATCCCGACATGTACCAGGGCTTTGCCTGGGGCATGGGCATCGACCGCATCGCCATGCTGAAATACGGCATGCCCGACCTGCGGCCGTTCTTCGAGGCCGACGTGCGCTGGCTGAAGCACTACGGCTTCCGCCCGCTCGACATGCCGACGCTGGTCGGGGGGCTGAGCGTGTGAGGAGATGAGCGGTGAGGGATGAGACGATCGAAGCCATGATCGCACCCGTGCTCTCCGGGAGCTTCGGCCACCATGGGTTGGAGGGCTTTGCCGTGCGGCCTGGCGAGGATCACGATGGCGACCCCGTCCTGTTCGTCTCGATCCGTTTTGGGTCCGCGGCGACCATGCCTGCCGGAGACGAGACGACGGGCGCGATGGTTGCCATCCGGCGGCTTCTGCTCGCGAACGGCGAGTCTCGATTTCCGCATCTGACGTTCGAGTATCCGGACGATCCGGACACGCGGCTGCGGTTGCGGTCGCAATGGCTCGATCTGGCGCGTCCATGAAGGACGGCCTGATCGCTCTTGCCGTCGACCTCGTGAACGCGGACGACCCCGAGACGGCCGCCGCCCGGGCGCGCCGCTCGATCAGCACCGCCTATTATGCGCTGTTCCATGCACTGGCGGGCTCCAACGCCGATCTGCTCGTCGGCCAGCCCTCGGGCGGCCAGAGCTGGCTGCGGGTGTACCGGGCGCTTGATCACGGCGCCGCGAAACGCGTGATGGCCGATCCGCGACGGACGCCGCCGGAGCAGGACGATGCTTTGGCCGCCTTCGCCAATGTCTTTGTCGGTCTACAACAGCAGCGGCACGCGGCGGACTACGACCCTGCGGCGTCCTTCAGTCTTGATGCCGCGCGCTCGGTCGTCGCGGCAGCGCGCCAGGCCCTTGTTGATTTCGCAGATGTGCCGGGCGAACGACGCCTCGACCTTGCCACGCGACTTCTCTTCAAGCCCCGCCCATGAAATTCACCCTCTCCTGGCTCAAGGACCACCTCGAGACCGAGGCTTCGCTCGCCACGATCGTCGAGACGCTGACCAAGATCGGCCTCGAGGTCGAGCATGTCGACGACTCCGGGGCGACCCTGTCCGGCTTCACCATCGCGCGGGTGATCGAGGCGGTGCAGCACCCCAACGCCGACCGGCTGCGCGTCTGCACGGTGGACACCGGCGCCGGGACGCCCGTCCAGGTCGTGTGCGGCGCCCCCAATGCGCGGACCGGCATGCGCGCCGTGTTCTCCCCGCCCGGCACCTTCATCCCGGGCAAGAAGATCACGCTGGGGGCCGGGGTCATCCGCGGCGTCGCCTCGAACGGCATGCTCTGCTCGGAGGCCGAGCTCGAGCTCTCGGAGGAGCACGACGGCATCATCGACCTGCCGGCCGATGCACCGGTCGGCCGGCCCTACGCCGCCTGGGCAGGGCTCGACGATCCGGTGATCGACGTCAATCTTACCCCCAACCGGCCGGATGCCGCCGCGGTCGCGGGCATCGCCCGCGACCTTGCTGCGGCCGGCCTCGGCACGCTCAAGGCGCCCGACCTCCGCCCGGTGCCCGGCACCTTTCCCTGTCCCGTCGCGGTCAGCCTGGAGGTGGACGATCCCGCCCTCGTGCCGGCCTTTGCGCTGCGTCTCGTGCGCGGCGTACGCAACGGCGCCTCCCCGGCCTGGATGCAGCGGCGGCTGCGTGCGATCGGGCTGCGCCCCATCAGCGCGCTCGTCGACATCACCAACTATCTCACCTTCGACCTCGGGCGGCCGCTGCACGTCTTCGACGCCGCCAAGGTCCGGGGTGGGCTGGTGGTGCGCCGCGCCCGGGAGGGCGAGAGCCTGGCGGCGCTCGACGGCAAGACCTACGCGCTCGACGCGGGCACCGTCGTGATCGCCGACGAGGCGGGCCCCGAGTCGCTCGCCGGCATCATGGGCGGCGAGGCTTCGGGATGCGGGCCGGACACCACGGACGTCCTGATCGAGTCCGCGCTGTGGGATCCGGCGACGGTCGCCCGCACCGGCCGCAGGCTCGGCATTTCGACCGATGCCCGCTACCGCTTCGAGCGCGGCGTCGATCCCGCCATGACGGTGCCCGGGGCCGAGATCGCGACACGGCTCGTCCAGCAGCTCTGCGGGGGCGAAGCCTCCACCCTGCTGATGGCCGGTGAGATCCCCGAGCCGCAGGTCCGGATCGCGTTCCCGTGGACCGAGCTGCGCCGTCTGACCGGCCTCGTCCTGCCGGAGCAAACCATGCGGGACAGCCTTAGCCGCCTCGGCTTCGTGGTCGAGGGCGAGACGGACGGGCACGCGAGCATCCGCGTGCCCTCGTGGCGGCCCGATGTCGCCGGCAAGGCCGACCTCGTCGAGGAGATCCTGCGCCTAGCGGGGCTCGACCAGGTCGAGCCGCAGCCGCTGCCCCGGGTCGACAGCGGCGTGCCGCGCCCGGTCCTGACGCTGCTCCAGCGGCGCGTGCGGCTCACCCGGCGAACCCTGGGCGGCATGGGGTTGCTGGAAGCCGTCACCTGGTCCTTCGTGTCGAAGGAGCGCGCGATGCTGTTCGGCGGCGGCAGCCCGGCGCTGGCCCTCGCCAACCCGATCGCGGCGGACCTGTCTGACATGCGGCCCAGCCTCCTGCCGGGCCTTGCGGCGGCGGCCGGGCGCAACGTCGACCGCGGGACCGCCGATGTCGCGCTGTTCGAAGTGGGCCAGGTGTTCGGGGGCGACCGCGAGGACGACCAGCGCTTCGCGGCGGCGGCGGTCCGGCGCGGCACCGCGACGGCGGCGGGCGCCGGCCGCCACTGGACCGGCCAGACGGGACCCGTCGGGGTGTTCGACGCCAAGGCGGACGCCTTGGGCCTGCTCGCCGCCCTCGGCGTGCCGCTCGCCGGCGTCCAGGTGGTGCCCGGCGGCCCGGACTACCTTCATCCCGGCCGCGCGGGCCGGCTGCAGCTCGGCCCCAAGGCGCCCATCGGCGTGTTCGGTGAACTGCATCCCAAGATCCTGGCCGGGCTCGGCGTGAGCGGCCCGGTGGCGGTTTTCGAGATCACGCTCGATGCGCTGCCGGCCCCCAAAGCCAGGCCCACCAAGGCGCGACCCAAGCTCGAACTCTTCGACCTCATGCCCGTCGAGCGCGACTTCGCGTTCGTGGTGGGGGCGGATGTCGCGGCCGCCGACGTGCTGCGGGCGGTCGTTGGTGCGGATCGGACGGTGATCGCCGACGCCACCGTCTTCGACGTCTACAGCGGCCCCGGCGTGCCCGACGGTCAGACGTCGATCGGCATCGCGGTCACCCTGCAGCCGCGCGAGCGGACCATGACCGAGGCCGACCTCGAGGCCATCAGCGCCAGGATCGAGGCCGAGGTCGGGCGCAAGACGGGCGGTGTGCTGCGGCGTTGACCGCCCTCGCGAGCCTGCCCGCGGGAGTCGCATACAGCCCGTAGCGCCGCCGTCACGGCATCAGCTGCCCGCCGTTCACCTCGATGATCTGCCCGGTCACGTAGCCCGACAGGGCCGCCGAGGCGAGGAACAGGTAGGCGCCGACGCAGTCCTCGGCCGTGCCGAGCCGCCCCAGGGGGATCGTGCCGCGCGCGGCTTCCAGGTGCTCGGGCGTCGAGTAGCGCTCGTGGAACGGGGTGGCGATGGTGCCGGGCGCGACCGCGTTGACCCGGATGCCGTCCGCCGCGAACTCCCGGGCGTGGCCGCGCGTGATGGTCGACACGAACCCCTTGGACGCGGCGTAGAGCACGGAGCCGCCCGCGCCCCCGTTGCGGGCCGCGATCGAGGTCGTGTTGATGATGAAGCCCCGGCTCCTCTTGAGATGGGGATAGGCGGCGCGGGTCGCGGCCAGCACGGAGCGGGCGTTGAGATCCATCACCCGTTCGTAATGGGCGTCGGTCTGCTCGGGGGTCGGCACGCGGCCCAGCATGCCGCCCGCGTTGTTCACGAGGCCGTCGAGGCCGTTCAGCTTGTGGGCCGCTTCTTCGACGATGCGCTCGCTTTCGCCCTCTGCCGCCATGTCGCCGCGGATGGCTACGGCCGAGCCTCCGGCCGCGGTGATCAGCTCGACGAGCGTCCGGGCGGCCTCGACGCTGGCATTGTAGTGCACCGCCACCCGGGCGCCCTGCTCGGCGAGCCCCCGCGCCACCGCGGCCCCGATGCCGGTCGAGGCCCCGGTGACCAGGATGGCCTTGCCGCTCAGATCCGGCATCAGCACGATTTCGATGGGCTTGGGTTCTTCCGTCACGGGTTTCCTCGCTCTTCGGGCAGCTCGTCCGCCCGCCGGTCGCCAGCCTGTTGCACGATCGTTTGCGCTTGGCCCGCAGCATGGGTAAATAGCGCGCCCGCAAGCACAAGGCCACGATGCCTCGCAGCCCGCGCGGGCCGGCGCTTCGAGGCGCGTTGGACACCGCGACCTGCGGCATCGATGTCGTCACCGGCGGCGAAGCGGATCGGCTGGACCGTGGCCGGCTTGTCGGGAAAGGATCTGGGGTCGTGAAGCGCGCGCTCGCATTTCTGTTTGTGCTGGTCGTGCTTGGCGGTCTCGTCGGCGGCCTCTCCTATTTCCAGTTCGTCTTCAAGCCCGCGATGGTCAAGACCTTCATCGCCGGCATGAAGCAGCCGGCCTCCACGGTCGCCGCGGCGGACGCCAAGACGGAGACGTGGGTCCGCCGCATCCCGGCGATCGGCACTTTCAGGCCCGTCCAGGGCATCGACGTCGCGCCCCAGGTGGCCGGCATCGTCAAAGCGATCCACTTCGAGTCCGCGCAGGAAAGCGCCAAGGGCGCGATTCTGGTCGAGCTCGACACCTCGACCGACCAGGCCGATCTCGAATCCGGCGTCGCCCAGATGAAGAACGCCGAGCTTGCGCTGAGCCGCCAGCAGCAGCTCGTAGCTGGCGGCAGCACGAGCCGGGCGACGGTCGACCAGGCCCAGGCGACCCGCGACATCGCGGCGGCCAGCGTCGATCATGCCAAGGCGATCATCGCGCAAAAGACCATCTCGGCCCCCTTCGCGGGCCGGCTCGGCATCCGCAAGGTCGACGTCGGCCAGTACGTGTCGCCGGGCACCGGGCTCGTGACCCTGACCCAGCTCGATCCCGTCTACGTCGACTTTCCCGTGACCGAGCAGCAGCTGCCGCTGATCTCCACCGGCCAGCCGGTCGAGGTGGTGGTGGACGGGGTGTCGGGCGAGCCGAGCGCCGGCCTCGTCAAATCCATCGATACCCGGGTCAGCCAGGACTCGCGCTCTGTCACCGTGCGGGCCGAGATCGCCAATCCGGGCAAGACGCTGCTGCCCGGCATGTTCGCCAACGTCGCCGTGCTGGCCGGGACGGCGCGGCCGGTCGTCACCGTGCCGCGGACGGGCGTGACCTTCTCGCTCTACGGCGACAGCGTGTATCTCGTGAGGAACACCCCAAAACCCGTCCCGGCCGGCTCGGCGCAGGCGGCCCCGGCCGACGAGCCGCTCGACCGCAGCGGCGACATGGTGGTGGAGCGCCGCTTCGTCCGCACCGGGGAGGTGCGGGGCGACCGCATGGAGGTCGTCGAAGGGCTGAAGGCGGGCGACACCATCGTCACCGAAGGGCAGATCAAGCTCATGCCCGGCGCCCATGTGACGATCGATCCGAACGGCGGGCTCACGCCGCGCCAGTCCCTGCCGCGGCAGTAGGGCGCACCCATGGCCTTCACCGACATCTTCATCCGGCGGCCGGTGCTGGCCAGCGTCGTCAGCCTGCTGATCCTGCTGATCGGCTACGTGGCCTTCAACAAGCTGCAGATCCGACAGTACCCGGAGCTGTCCTCGACCACGATCACCATCACGACCTCCTATCCGGGCGCCAATGCCGACCTGATCAAGGGCTTCATCACGACCCCGATCGAGCAGGCGGTGGCGAGCACGGAAGGGATCGACACGCTGGTGTCGTCCTCCCAGCAGAACACCTCGATCATCACGCTCAACATGCTGCTGAACGCCAACCCCGACCGGGCGGTGGCGGACGTTTTGTCGAAGGTGAACCAGGTCAAGGGCGTGCTGCCGCGCGATGCGAACGACCCCGTGGTGGTCAAGCAGACCGGGCAGGGCTTCGCCCTGATGTACCTGTCGTTCAACTCCGCCAAGCTCGACTCGGCCCAGATCACCGACTACCTGACCCGCGTCGTGCAGCCCAAGCTGCAGACGATCGACGGCGTCGCCAACGCCCAGATTCTGGGCGGCCAGACCTTCGCGATGCGCATCTGGCTCGACCCCAACAAGATGGCGGCCCGCGGCGTCACGCCCAACGACGTGCGGCTCGCGCTCGCCAACAACAACTTCATCTCGGCCGCCGGGCAGATCAAGGGCGACTACACCCAGACCAGCATCAACGCCGAGACCTCGCTCGACAGCGCCAAGGCGTTCTCGCAGCTCGTCGTGAGCACGCGGGGGGACGCCCTGACCCGGCTCGGCGAGATTTCGCGCATCGAGCTCGGGCCCCAGGCGAGCGACACCTCCTCGGTGTTCGACGGGCTGAAAGCGGTGTTCATCGGCATCTACACGACCCCGACCGCCAATCCGCTTTCGGTGATCGAGGCCGTCAAGGCCGCCTTCCCTAGCCTGCAGGCCGAGCTGCCGCCGGGGATCGACGGCGCCATCGCCTACGACGCTACCGAGTTCATCCGCGCCTCGATCTTCGAGGTCGAGAAGACGCTCGGGGAGGCCGCGATCATCGTCGTGGTCGTGATCTTCCTGTTCCTGGGCAACCTGCGCTCGACCCTGATCCCGATCGTCACCATCCCGCTCTCGCTCGTCGGCGTGATGATCCTGCTGCTCGCGCTCGGCTACTCGATCAACCTGCTGACCCTGCTCGCCCTGGTGCTGGCGATCGGCGAGAACATCTACCGCCACATCGAGGAGGGCATGACGCCCAACGAGGCCGCGCTCAAGGGCGCGCGCGAGATCGCGGGTCCCGTCGTGTCGATGACGATCACGCTGGCGGCCGTCTATGCGCCGATCGGCTTCGTGTCCGGCGTGACGGGCGCGCTGTTCCGGGAATTCGCCTTCACGCTCGCCGGCTCGGTCGTGGTGTCCGGCATCATCGCGCTGACCCTGTCGCCCATGATGTGCTCGCGCCTGCTGGGCCGCCAGCAGTCGCAGGGCCGCTTCGTGCGCCTTCTCGACCGTGGCTTCGACGGGCTGCGGCGGCGCTACGAGCGGCGCCTGCACCGGACGCTGAACTTCCGCGCCCTGACGATGCTGATCCTCGCCGGGGTGCTGGCGTTGACCGGCCTCCTCTACGTCACGACCCCCAAGGAGCTGGCCCCCGAGGAGGACCAGGGCGTGCTCTTCGCGCTCTCCAAGAGCCCGCAATACGCCAACCTCGACTATACCGAGAACGCGACCGCCAAGCTCTTCAAGGTGTTCGGCGAGATCCCCGAGAAGAGCCACGTGTTCACCATCAACGGCTCGGCCGGGGTGTCGCAGGCCTTCGTCGGCCTGATCTTCAAGCCGTGGGGCCAGCGGGCCCGCAACCAGAAGGAGATCCTGGGCGACCTCCAGCCCAAGCTCGCGACTGTGCCGGGCGCGCAGGTGCTCGCCTTTTCCCCGCCCGCGCTTCCGGGCTCCTCCGGCGGGCCGCCGCTGCAGTTCGTGATCCGCACCACCGGCGACTACCGCCAGCTCGCCGACGTCGTGGCGGAGATGCAGGCCGCGGCCCAGAAGAGCGGGCTCTTCATCTTCACCGACACGGATCTGAAGTTCGACACCCCGCAGGTCGAGTTCAAGCTCAACAGCGACAAGGCCAACCGCATCGGCCTCAACATGGCCGATATCGGCGGCACGCTCGCGACCCTGCTCGGGGGCAACTACGTCAACCGCTTCAATCTCTACGGGCGCAGCTACGAGGTGATCCCGCAGGTGCCGCGCGAGTTCCGCGACACGCCCGACTGGCTGCTGCGCTATCAGGTGCGCTCGATCGCGGGCGACCTCGTGCCCCTGTCGACGGTGGCGGTGGTCAAGCAGTCGGTGCAGCCGAACGCCCTGACGAGCTTCCAGCAGCTGAATTCTGCGACGCTCTCGGGCGTGCCGTTCCCGGGCCGCACGCTGGGCGACGGGCTCGATTTTCTCAAGTCCAAGGCCAAGGAGATCTTTCCCGAGGGCTACACCTACGATTTCGGCGGCGACAGCCGGCAGTACGAGCACGAGGGCAACGCCCTGGTCCTGACCTTCGTGTTCGCGCTGATCGTCATCTATCTCGTGCTCGCGGCGCAGTTCGAGAGCTTCCGCGATCCCTTCATCATCCTCATCGCGCTGCCGACCTCGATGTTCGGCGCGCTGCTGCCGCTCAACATCGGCGGCGTCGTCGGGGCGACCTCGATCAACATCTACACCCAGATCGGGCTGGTGACGCTGATCGGCCTCATCTCCAAGCACGGCATCCTCATGGTGGAGTTCGCCAACCGGCTGCAGGACGAGGAGGGCATGGGCCGGCGCGAGGCCATCGAGCATGCGGCCGGCGTGCGCCTGCGCCCGATCCTCATGACGACCGCCGCCATGGTGGTCTCGATGGTGCCGCTGATCATCGCCGAGGGCGCCGGGGCCAAGAGCCGATTCTCGATCGGCATCGTGATCGCCGCCGGCATGACGATGGGCACGCTCTTCACCCTGTTCGTGACGCCGGCCGTCTACACCTTCATCGCCCGTGACCACAACCGGAGCCGCAAGAGCGCGGCAGCGGTCGTCCCGGCGCCCGACGGGCTCGCCCACGCCGCAGAATGAAGCCCTTCTCCCGCTCCCGCGGGAGAAGCGCATGACCGGCGCGGGATTTGCCGCCCGCCGAGACGCCTGCTAGGCCGGCCCGATGAGCCATCCCACGCCCGCCGATCCCGTCGCCCGCCGGCGCACCTTCGCGATCATCTCGCATCCCGATGCGGGCAAGACCACGCTGACCGAGAAGCTGCTGCTGTTCGGGGGCGCCATCCAGCTCGCGGGCGAGGTGCGGGCCAAGGCGAACCGGCGGCAGACGCGGTCGGACTGGATGGCGATCGAGCGCCAGCGCGGCATCTCGGTCGTGACCTCCGTCATGACCTTTGAACACGCCGGCTGCGTGTTCAACCTGCTCGACACGCCGGGCCACGAGGACTTCTCCGAGGACACCTACCGGACGCTGTCGGCCGTCGACTCGGCCGTGATGGTGATCGACGCGGCGCGCGGCATTGAATCCCGCACCCGCAAACTGTTCGAGGTGTGCCGCCTCCGCGACATCCCCATCGTGACCTTCAT
>CAXUMV010000084.1:0-10782 GCA_964252065.1 uncultured Lichenihabitans sp. | reverse complement strand
TGGGCTACATGAAGGACTTCCTGTTCGGCCCCGAACAGGCCCGCACGCCGGTCGGGCGCCTGTCGGGCGGCGAGCGCGGGCGCCTCGCGCTCGCCCGGGCGCTGGCCCTGCCCTCGAACCTCCTCGTACTCGACGAGCCCACCAACGACCTCGACCTCGAGACCCTCGACCTCCTGCAGGAGATGCTCGCCGACTATCCCGGCACCGTCATCGTGGTCAGCCACGACCGCGATTTCCTGGACCGGGTGGCGACGAGCGTGGTGGCCGCCGAGGGCGAGGGGCGCTGGGTCGACTATGCGGGCGGCTATTCGGACATGGTGGCCCAGCGCGGCGCCCCGCTGGCCGGACGCGCCGCGGCCGCCCCCGCCCAGCGATCCGCCGCCGCATCGTCCGCGCCGGTCGCGGCATCCCGGCGCAAGCTGACCTTCAAGGACAAGCACGCGCTTGAAACGCTGCCGGCCCGGATGGAGGCCCTGCGGGCGACCATCGCGCGCCATCGCCGCACCCTCGGCGACCCCGGCCTCTATGCCAAGGACCGGACGGCCTTCGACGCCGCCTCCGCGGCCCTGGCGCAGGCCGAGCGGGAACTCGGCACCGCCGAGGATTTGTGGCTGGACCTTGAGATCGCGCGCGAGAATATTGACGGCTGACGCCGCAAGGGGTCGCCGGGCGACAGTGAGGGAGCAACAGACGAGGTGGCAAAGGCGTCCCTTCCGCAGCCCGCCAAGCTGTCCGGCCTGGTCCTTGCGATCGCGGCCGGCATCGCGCTCGGCAAGATGGCGGGGCCCGTCGCGCGGCTGTCGTCCGTCTCCCCCGCGACGCCGCTTCCCTCCTTCGCGGCGCAAGTCAACCCCGATCCCGTCCCGGTCACCCACCGGCCCGGCCTGATCGGCATCATGTGGTCGATCGTCGACCGGATCGCGCGGGACAACGTGTCGATGGTGGCGGCCGGCGTCGCGTTCTACGCGCTGCTCGCCGTCTTCCCGGCGCTCGCCGCCATGGTGTCGCTCTACGGGCTGTTCAGCGATCCGATGGAGGTGGGCCGCCAGATCGCCTCCCTGGCCTATATCCTGCCGCCCGAGGCGCTGAAGCTCTTCACCGATGGGCTGCAGAGCTTCGTGAGCAAGAGCAGCTCGCAGTTCAACATCGCGCTCGTGACCGGGCTGGTGCTGGCGATCTGGAGCGCCCGCGCCGGCATGGCGGCGGTGATGACCGGGCTCAACATCGCCTACCAGGAGACCGAGCGGCGCTCGCTGATCGTGCAGAACCTGACCGCGATCGCCATGACGTTCGCGGCCGTGATCCTGGCGATCTCGATCGTCTTCGCCATCGGGATCATCCCGGCGGCCCTGGCGCTGCTGCACATGCCGCCGGCGGTCGCCACCGTCATCGCGCTGGTGCGCTGGCCCATCCTCGCCGTCGTGATCCTGACGGGCTTTGCGGTGCTCTACCGCTTCGCCCCCTGCCGGCGGAACGCGCAGTGGCGCTGGATCACCTGGGGCTCGGCGACCGCGACCACCTTCTGGATCCTGGGCTCGGTGCTGTTCTCCTTCTATGTCAGCCACTTCGGCAGCTACGATGCGACTTACGGCTCGCTCGGCGCCGTGGTGGTGCTGCTCCTGTGGCTGTGGGTGGCGGCGCTGTTCTTCCTGATGGGCGCCGAGGTCGATGCCGAACTGCACGCCCGTGCGCTGACCAAAGGCTCGCCGACCGCCGGCCTGCCGACAAGCCTCTGAGAGGACCGCCATGGCCATCCACTTCGCGCCCGCCGAAATGGCGGCCCGCATGGCGCGCCTGCAGGCCGCCATGGCGGCCCGCGGGCTCGACGGCCTGCTGCTCTTCGCGCAGGAGAGCCTGTTCTGGCTGACCGGCTACGACACGTTCGGCTTCTGCTTCTACCAGTGCCTCTACGTCGGCGCGGACGGGCGCCTCGCGCTCCTCACCCGCTCGGCCGATCTGAGGCAGGCGCAGCACACCTCGACGATTGGCGACATCCGGGTCTGGCGCGATGGCGCGGCGGCCGACCCGGCGGGGGACACGCGCGCCATGCTGGCCGATCTCGGCGTCGCCGGCGCGCGCCTGGGAGCCGAGTTCGGCAGCCACGGCCTGACCTACGCGAACGGGCTGAAGCTCGTGGACGCGCTCGAAGGGCTCGCGACCCTGAGCGACGTCACCGACCTCGTGCCCGCCCTGCGGGTCACCAAGTCGCCGGCCGAGATCGCCTGCGTGCGGCAGGCTGCGGCGCTCTCGGACGCTGCCGACAAGGCGGCCCTGGCCGCGATCCGGGCCGGCGCCGACGAGGGCGAGATCCTCGCCGCGCAGCAGGCCGCGATCTTCGCCGGCGGGGGCGACTACCCGGCCAACGAGTTCATCATCGGCTCGGGCCGCGACGCCCTGCTCTGCCGCTACAAGTCGGGCCGGCGGCGCCTCGATGCCGACGACCAGATCACGCTCGAATTCGCGGGCGCCTTCCGGCACTACCACGCCGCCGTCATGCGGACCGTGGTGGTCGGCGCCCCGCGCCCGCTGCACCGGCCCTACCACGCCGCCGCCCGCGAGGCGCTGGCGGCCTGCGAGGCCGAGCTCCGCCCGGGGCGCACCGCGGGCGATGTCTTTGCGGCCCATGCCCGCGTGCTGGACGCACATGGTCTGTCCTCCCACCGGCTGAACGCGTGCGGCTATGCGCTCGGCGCCAAGTTCACGCCCTCCTGGATGGACCCGCCCATGTTCTATGCCGAGAACCCCTTCGTGATCGGGCCGGACCAGGTGTTCTTCCTCCACATGATCCTCATGGACTCCGCCAGCGAGACGGCGATGTGCCTCGGGCGGACCTCACTGGTCGCGGCGGGCGGCGCCGCGCCCCTTAACGCGCCCGATCTGGACCTCGTGGTCAAAGCCCTTTAACGGTTTGCAAAGGGATGGCCGGGCGAGCCCGGCCATGGACGTGCGGCAGGGGGCGGTTATGAGCGCAGCGTCGGCGGGAGAGGCGGGACCGCGTGTCCTGGCCGGCATGACGCTGCTGCTGCTGGGCGGCGCGCTGGCGGGCTGCGTCGAGCAGTTCCCCGACGCGCAGGTCGGGCGCGGCGACGTCCGCAACGCGATCGCCCGTGGCCAGCTGACCAGCCCCAAGGCCGCCACCGTCGCGCTGGTCAGCCTCGAGGGCGCGCCGGCGCCGGTCGAGGCGCAGTTCCGCCAGGCGCTGACCGGGGAAGCCGCGGCGCGGGAGATCGCGGTCACGGACGCGGCCTCCGCCCGCTATCTCGTGCGCGGCTATCTTGCGGCCTATGCCGGCGAGGGCGGTGGCGTGCAGGTCGCCTACACCTACGATGTGTTCGACGCGGCCAGCAGGCGGCGCGAGCAGCGCCTGTCCGATACGATCGAGGTGCCGGGCGCCGGAGGCGATCCCTGGGCGGCCGTCGGCGGGGCCGTTCTCACGAGCCTCGCGGGCCGGAGCGCCGACGACCTCGCGGTCGGCCTGGCGGGCACGCCCGAGGCACAGGCCGCGGCCGGCAAGGTGGCCTCCGCCGCGCCGGCCACCGCGCCGACGCCCTGATCGCCGTCAGGTCTCGGGGGACAGCAACGCCACCGCGATCAGGCGCCGTTCGTCGTCGAGCGTCGCGGCCGATACAGGGCGGCCGGCGCGATCGTACCAGTAGCGGGCGTTGTCGATGTCGCCTTCCCGGCGATGCAGGTAGGCGTGCACCCAGGCGGCCGGCCGGCCTTGTTCGTCCGTCGCGACGAGCTCGTGGGCCTTCGTCCAGTCGCCTTTGGCGTCCCACCAGAGGGCCGCGGCCGGCAGCGGCCAGTCGCGGGGCGGGGCGGCGGCGGCAAGCGCGGCCTCGAAGGGGTCTGAGGGTGGTAGAGGCATGCGCACGGGTTGTGGCGCGTCGGCTCGGCTTGGCAAGGGAGGGCGACAAGGCGCGCGGCGTCCGCGGGCCCGATCACGAGCCGGCGGGGTGGTGGCCCGGCCGGTCGATCGCCTCTATGTATGGGGCTCGAGCCATCCACCCCCGGACCGCCATGACGTCAGCCCACGCCCTTCCCGCCGCGATCGATCCCGTCAAACTCGACAAGCTGGCCGAGGTGGCGGTCAAGGTCGGGCTGCGGCTCCGGCCGGGGCAGGATCTCATCCTGACGGCGCCGGTGGCCGCGCTGCCGCTGGTGCGGCGCATCGTCGAGCACGCCTACAAGGCCGGCGCGGGGCTCGTCACCCCGCTTCTCGCCGACGAGGAGATCACGCTGGCGCGCTACCGCTTCGGCCAGGACGCCGGCTTCGACCGCGCCGCGAGCTGGCTCTACGAGGGGTTCGGCAAGGCGTTTGCGGCCGACACGGCGCGCCTCGCCGTGGTGGGGGACGACCCCATGCTGCTGTCCGGGCAGGACGCCGGCAGGGTGTCGCGCGCCAGCAAGGCCAATGCGGTCGCCTACCAGCCCGCGCTCGAACGCATCGCCGGCTTCGACATAAACTGGGCGATCCTCGCCTATCCCGGCGCCTCCTGGGCGGCGCGGGTCTTTGCGGGGGAGGGCGAGGCGGTGGCGGTGCGCAAGCTCGCCGAGGCCATCTTCGCCGCCTCGCGGATCGAGGGCGAGGATCCGGTGGCGGCGTGGGAGGCGCACAACGCCGTGCTGCGGAGCCGGACGCAGTGGCTGAACCGCCAGGCCTTTGCGGCCCTGCACTTCGCCGGACCGGGCACCGACCTCACCATCGGCCTCGCGGACGGCCACGAGTGGCAGGGCGGCGCCTCCACGGCCAAGAACGGGGTCACCTGCAACCCCAACATCCCGACCGAGGAGGTCTTCACCACCCCGCACGCCCTGAGGGTCGAGGGGCGCGCGGCCAGCACCAAGCCGCTCTCCTACCAGGGCACGCTGATCGAGGACATCGCCGTGCGGTTCGAGGCGGGGCGCATCGTCGAGGCCACGGCCTCGCGCGGGCAGGACGTGCTGGCCCGGGTGCTGGACACGGACGAGGGCGCCCGGCGCCTGGGCGAGGTCGCGCTCGTGCCGCATTCCTCGCCGATCTCGCAGAGCGGGCTGCTGTTCTTCAACACGCTGTTCGACGAGAACGCCGCCTCCCACATCGCGCTCGGCCAGTGCTACTCGAAATGCTTCGTGGACGGGGCGAGCCTCGGCCCCGAGGCGATCGCGGCGCAGGGCGGCAACAAGAGCCTGATCCATATCGACTGGATGATCGGCTCGAACCACATCGACGTCGACGGCCTCCTGGCCGACGGCACCCGGGTGCCGGTTGTCCGGCAGGGCGAGTGGGCCTGAGCACACCTTGAGGAGAACCGCCGTTGCCCCAGACCCGCCGCCTCGGAACCCAAGGCCTCGCCGTCTCCCCGCTGGGGCTCGGCTGCATGGGGATGAGCCAGTCCTACGGCACCTTCGACGACGCGGAATCGATGGCGACCGTGCATCGCGCCATCGATCTCGGGGTCACGTTCTTCGATACCGCGGAGGTCTACGGGCCGTTCACCAATGAAGCGCTGCTCGGCCGTGCCATCAAAGGGCGGCGCGAGGGCCTGGTGATCGCGACCAAGTTCGGCTTCCGCATCGAGGGCGAGGCGATGGCCGGGACGGACAGCAGGCCCGACCACATCCGCGCCGTGGTGGATGCCTCGCTGCGCCGGCTCGGGATCGAGACGATCGACCTGCTCTACCAGCATCGCGTCGACCCCGCCGTGCCGATCGAGGACGTGGCCGGCACCGTCGGCGAGCTGGTCGCAGCCGGCAAGGTCCGCTTCTTCGGCCTGTCGGAAGCCGGCGAGGCCACGATCCGGCGGGCGCACGCGACCCACCCCGTCTCGGCGCTGCAAAGCGAGTACTCCTTGTGGGAGCGCAACCTCGAGCCCGTCATCATCCCGCTGCTGCGCGAGCTCGGCATCGGCCTCGTCCCCTTCAGCCCGCTCGGCCGCGGCTTCCTGACCGGCACCGCCAAGCCCGGGGCGGACTACCCCGAAGGCGACTACCGCCGCACCGACCCGCGCTTCCAGGGCGAGAATTTCGCGGCCAACATGCGCGCCGCCGAGGCAGTGCGCGCGGTCGCGGCCGCCCATGGCGCCACCGCCGGACAGGTCGCGCTGGCCTGGCTGCTCGCCAAGGGCGAGGACGTCGTGCCGATTCCGGGCACGAAGCGGCGCAGCTACCTCGAAGAGAACGTCGGCGCCCTCGACATCCGTCTTGCGGCGGACGACCTCGCGCGCCTCGACGAAGCGTTACGGCCCGATGCGGTCAGCGGCCCGCGCTACACCGAGCGGGCCATGACGATGATCGACCGCTGAGGGCGGACCGGACGGGGCGCCGGCCGTGAGCGCAGGCCATACGCTGGTGCTGGGCGGGGCGCGGTCGGGCAAGAGCCGCCATGCGCAGCGGCTTTGCGAAACCAGCGGGCGGCGCCTCGTGTTCTGCGCCACCGCCGGGGAGGCGGCGGACCCCGAGATGGCGGCGCGCATCGTCCGCCACCAGGCCGAGCGCGACGGCCGCTGGCATACGGTGGAGGCGCCGCTTGCGCTCGGCCCGATGCTGGCCGAGGCTGCGGCACAGGACGCCGTGGTGCTGGTCGACTGCCTGACCCTGTGGCTGACCAACGTCATGCTGGCAGGGGACGACGTCGAGGCCGCCGGGAAGGCGCTCGCCCGTGGCCTCCCGGCGCTCCGCGGGCCCGTGGTCTTCGTGTCGAACGAGGTCGGCGCCGGCATCGTGCCCGACAATGCCCTGGCCCGGCGCTTCCGGGACGCGCAGGGCCGCCTCAACCAGGACATGGCGGCCGCCTGCGACGTGGCGGTGCTGGTCGTGGCCGGCCTGCCGCTCGTCCTCAAAGACACTGCCGGCCTTGGATTGCGGGCCGCCGCCGGGCCGGGCTCGGCAGGGCCGCATCGGAGGGCATGACGTGCAGGACCGGTCGGTCGACGAGGAACGGAAAAGCGCGGCGCGCGCCTGGTTCGAGGCGCTGCAGGACCGCCTGATCGCGGCCTTCGAGGCGCTCGAGGACGCCGGCCCGGGATGGCCGGAGGCGGACGGCCGGCCCGGCCGCTTCGAGCGCAAGCCCTGGGTCAGGACCGAGCCCGACGGCAGCCCCGGCGGGGGCGGCCGCATGGCGACCCTGAAGGGCCGTGTGTTCGAGAAGGCGGGCATCCACGCGTCCACCGTGTTCGGGCGCTTCGCCCCCGAGTTCGCCGGCACCATCCCGGGCGCCGAGGCCGACCCGCGCTTCTGGGCCTCGGGCGTGTCCCTGATCGCCCATCCCTGGAACCCGCGCGTGCCGGCCGTGCACATGAACACCCGGTTCGTCGTCACCACCAAGGCTTGGTTCGGCGGCGGGGCCGACCTCACGCCCGTGCTGGCCGGCCAGCGCGACCAGGAGAGCCGCGATGCGGTCGCCTTCCACGCCGCCATGCGGGGCGCCTGCGAGGCCCATCGCGACGTCGCGCCCTACGAGGCCTTCAAGGCCTGGTGCGACCGCTACTTCTTCCTGAAGCACCGCGCGGAGCCGCGGGGGATCGGCGGCATCTTCTACGACGAGCTGTCGGCCGACCGCTTCGAGGACCACTTCGCCTTCACGCGCGCCGTGGGCGAGGCGCTCCTCGGGGTCTACCCCGGCATCGTGGCCGGCCGGGTCGGCGAGGCCGCGAGCCCGGCCGAGGTGGAGGAGCAGCTGGTGCGCCGCGGCCGCTACGTCGAGTTCAACCTGCTCTACGACCGGGGCACCCTGTTCGGGCTGAAGACCGGCGGCAACGTCGAGTCGATCCTGTCCTCCCTGCCGCCGCGGGTGCGCTGGCCCTGATCGGCCGCGAGCCGCTGGAGCGCGGGGACCCGGCATGGTAGAGGCGCCTGAGCTGGGGCCGCATCGGCCGGCCTGAACCAAAGGGGATCGGCGTGGCATTCACCAAAGGCGACATCGTGCAGCTCAAGGCCGGCGGTCCGGCCATGATCGTCACGAGCCAGTCCGGCGACACCGTCGAGGTGCTCTGGTACGGCGAGATGTCCGACGACATCAAGAAGGCCAGCGTGCCGGAGTTCTGCCTGGTCGAAGCGGAGATCGAGGAAGCCGAGGACGAGCCGCTCGGCCACTGAACGCCCGCCCGCCTCGCGCGTTGGCCGCGGTAGGACGCGCGATCGAGCGGCGCGTCAGCCGTCAGGAGACATTCGATGCCCTCATTCGTCCGAACCGCGGCGCTCGTCGCCGCAGGCCTGCTGCTCGGCGGGCCGGCCTGGGCCGCCGACCCGATCCACGTGCGCGGCACCGTCTCGGCGGTCGAGGGCGGCAAGGTCACGATCCACACCCGCGAGGGCAAGGACGTCGCGGTCACGCTCGGGGACGGCTGGAAGTTCTCCGGCGTCGAGAAGGCCTCGATGGCCGACATCAAGGCCGGCACGTTCATCGGCACCGCGAACCAGGACGGCGCGGGCGGCGCCAAGGCGCTCGAGGTCGTGGTGTTCCCCGAGGCCATGCGCGGGGCCGGCGAGGGCGACTATGGCTGGGACCTCCAGCCCAAGACCTTCATGACCAACGCCACGGTCTCCGACCCGGTCGCGGGCGTCGAGGGGCAGACCGTGACGCTCACCTACAAGGGCGGCCAGAAGAAGGTGACGATCGCCCCCGACACGCCCATCGTGACGGTCGGCCCCGCGACGGCCGCGGACGTGAAGCCGGGCGTTGCGGTGTTCATGTCGAGCGCTCCCGACAGTTCGGGCGCCTTCCCGGGGCCGGGCTTCCTCGCCGTCGGCAAGAATGGCGTCACCCCGCCCATGTAGCGCAGCGCGGGGGCGGCGCGCATAAGGCCGTTCGCCGCCGCGCGCAAGCCTCGTTCGGTGGTTTCGCAGGCCCGGCGGCGCGGTAATGTGGACGGGTTCGATTGTCCATTTGCTGCGCTCCCCCTACTGCGACGATATTTCAAGGTCCACGTTTCGCGACCACCGCCATCTCGGCACCATCGCAGTACCGTCCACGATGAAGACCGGGCGCAGCTCCTTTGAGAGGAGTTGTTTCGATGGCACGCGACCTGTCCCAAGAACCGCTTTTCCCCACCGACGACATCCAGGGCGACATCCTGGTCGGGCTGATCAAGAAGACCGAGCATCTCCTGTTCTTCCGGATCGACGACGCCGGGGCGTTCATCACCTTCCTGAAGACGCTCGAGATCACCTCGATGCAGGACTGCCTCGACCTGCAGGGGCTCCTCGCCTCGCGCAAGGCCGCCGGCTTCGACCGGCTCATCCCGGCGCCGGGGCTCAACGTCGCCTTCACGGCGGGCGGGATGGCCAAGCTCGGCGTGCCGGGCGTGACGGCCCCGACGGCCGACGAGGACTTCCAGGTCTTCAAGGACGGGATGGCGACGCGGACCGCGGTGCTGGCCGATCCGCCCGCGGCTGAGTGGACCATCCTCAAGGACGGCGCGCACCTGCACGGGGTCTTCATCCTCACCGGCTCGACCGCGGCCGAGGTCACGAACCTCATCTCGAGCCGCCTCGCGCCGTTCACCGGCAACGGCTGGAGCCTGCTCCACGAGGAGGTCGGCACGGTGCGCCCCGATCCGACCAACGGGCACGAGCATTTCGGCTTCGCGGACGGGGTATCGCAGCCCGGCGTCCGCGGCACCGTCCCGCCGGGCGAGCCGCTGACCCCCACCACCTCGGCCGAGGAGAACCAGGGCGCGCCGGGGCAGGACCTGCTGTGGCCCGGCGAGTTCCTGTTCGGCTACGCCGGGCAGGACAAGACCGCCCCGACGTTCCCCGTCAAGGGTCCGGTGGTGGAGCCGCCCATCCCGTTCATGGCGAACGGCGCCTATCTCGTGTTCCGCCGCCTCGCCCAGCTCGTGCCGGAGTTCAACGCGGCTGTGAAAGCCGCGGCCGCGACCACCGCGGGCTCCCCCAACCCGACCTCGGCCGATCTGCTCGGCGCCCAGATGGTCGGCCGCTGGAAGAGCGGCGCCCCGGTGATCCTCGCCCCTACGGCGGACGACCCCAGCTTCGCCGAGGACGAGCCGCTCACGAACGACTTCGAGTTCGGCGGCGACCGGTCGGGTCTCGTCTGCCCCTGGGCCGCCCACGTGCGCAAGGCCTACCCGCGCGACGACGTGCGCCACAACCTGACGCCCACGCCCGATCAGGTCCTGGCGGCCGAGGCCTTCACCCAGGCGCACCGCATGCTCCGCCGCGGCATCGCGTTCGGGCCGGAGCTCACCGAGCACGAGGCCAAGACCGGCAAGTCGGCCAGCCAGCATCGCCGCGGCCTGCTGTTCAAGTGCTACGTGACTTCCGTGAAGGATCAGTTCGAGTTCGTGCAGCAGAGCTGGGTCGATGCCGACGACTTCTCGCAGGTCGGCGCGGGGCTCGACCCCATCATCGGCCAGGGGCTGCAGCCGAAACCCTGGCTCGGCGCGGCCCCGGTCTCTGGAGACGCCGCCGATAAGCCGAGCTTCAGCTTCTCCGACTTCGTCCTGATGCAGGGCGGCGCCTATTTCTTCGCGCCCTCGATCTCCGCGATCCAAGGCCTCGCCCCGCCGGCCAGCGTGCCGACCACGACGGCCCGCACGGTCCGGGGAGGTTCCGCCCGGATCCCGGCGTAGCCTCGGCCGGCCCGGCCCGGTCCCCGCGTCGGCTTTTCCTTCCGGGCCTTTTCCGTTAGCAGGAGGCCTGCGCGGGAGGCGGCATCGTCCCGGCCCGAGCATCGGCGACGCCCGCGACACCGAAGGGCCGCTCCGGCGGCCCTTTTGCTTGTCGCGGGCGTCGGGGGACCGGAACGAGGACGAACGCATGCCCAAGCGCACCGACATTGCC
>CAXUMV010000083.1:0-10858 GCA_964252065.1 uncultured Lichenihabitans sp. | reverse complement strand
CGGGCCGCTTGATAAAGCTATTTTTCGGCCAGAACAGCCCGGCATTCAGCGCCACGGGCACGCAGGGCACCTTCAGGTCGTTGTAGATGAAGGCCACTCCGAACTTGTAGGAGGGCGGCGCGCCGGGCGCGCGCCGGGTGCCTTCGGGAAAGATGAACAGCTGCCGGCCCTCGGCAATCACGCCCTTGGCCTTGCGGGAGACCTCCGCCAGGGCGGCGCGGCCGTGCGAGCGGTTGATGGCGATCTGCGCGCCCCGCGACAGGTACCAGCCGAACAGCGGGATCCAGGTCAGCTCGCGCTTGAGCACATAGGTGAAGTCCTCGAAGACGGTGATGAGGGCGAAGACCTCCCAGAACGACTGGTGCTTGCTGGCGACGATGATGCCCCCCTCCGGCACGTTCTCCCGCCCGCGGACCTCGAGCCGCGTGCCGCAGACGACCCGCAGCAGCCACAGCGAGGCATGGCCCCACACGCGCGCCGCCGCCCGCACGAAGGGCGGCCCGAGCAGGAGGGCCGGCAGCAAGGCGATCATGATCACGATCAGGATCACGTAGAACAGCACGTTGTAGATCAGCGAGCGCAGGATCAGCATCAGCCGCCTTGTGGCAGATGAAGCCCCCCGAGAGAAGCCGCCGCCGCGTCATAGGGCACGGACGGGCTGAGATGGATGCGGGCCAGCACGACGAGGAACTTCGCGTATTCGGCCAACATGAGGCGCAGGCCGCCGCCCTCGCGCCACCACCCCTCCGGCCTGTCGCCGACGACCGGGAACGGCACGAGCGCGACGCCCGGCACGGCATCGCCGATCTCGGCCAGCGCGCGCGGCATGTGGTAGTTCGACGTCACCACGATCAGCGAGCGCAGGCGGTGGCGGCGCACCCAGGCCAGCGTCTCGCGCGCGTTGCCGACCGTGGTCTCGGCCGCATAGCCGAGCTCGATGCAGCAGCCGAGCAGGCGGCGCGCCTCCGGCGCCGTGCGGATGAGATCGAGCGCGGAGGCGCTCGGGTTGACCCCGCTGATCAGCAGGCGGTCGCCATGGCCCGCGAGCAGCAAGCCGAGCGCGCCCGGCACCCGGTCCGCCCCGCCGGTCAGCGCCACGATGCCGTCGGCGTGGCGGGGCGGGAGGGCCTCCACCCGGTCGAGCGCCGCCGCGAACACCGCAAAGCCGCCCGCCAGCCCGAGGATGGCGCCGGCCGCCATCAGGCGCAGCGCACGACCGAGGCGGCGCGTCCGGGGGCGGCGCCCGATCGCGGCCCGCGCGCTCACTCGAGCCTCATGAGGTGGCGCTGCACGATGGAGCGCGACACCGAGCCGGTGATCACCGCCACCAGCAGCGCGATGGCGAGGATCGCCGCATAGCCGGGCAGCCCGAGCGAGAAGCCGCCGAACAGGGCCTCGAGCTGGTCGCCGCCGGGGCTCGACGCCATCCAGGACTCGAAGGCCCCCGCAAGCAGGAAGACGACGATCGCCCCCCCGCCCCCGATCGCACCGCCCCGCAGGCCGAGGCGCAGGAAGTGCCGCCGGAACTCGCCGGCGATGAAGCTGTCCTCGGCCCCCACGAAATGCAGCACGCCGACGATCTCGCGGTTGCCCGCCATGGCGCCGCGCGTGGCGAAGCCCACCGCAAGGCCCATGGCGATGAGCACGAGGGCGAGGATCACGACCGCGACGGCGACGACCGTGTCGGCCATGGCGGCCAGCCGATCCATCCAGAGCCGGTGGTCGTCGAGGCTCGCGCCCGCAACGCCCCCGGCGAGCGCCTTGCGCAGGCCGGCGGCGTCGAAGAGACGGCCGTCGCCGAGCTTGACGACGATCAGGCGCGGGATCGGCAGATCGTGCAGGTCGAGGCCGCCGCCGAGCCAGGGCTCGAGCAGCCGCTCGCC
The DNA here is from genome assembly GCA_964252065.1 of uncultured Lichenihabitans sp. GTDB lineage: Bacteria > Pseudomonadota > Alphaproteobacteria > Rhizobiales > Beijerinckiaceae > Lichenihabitans. The sequence continues at coordinate 8,975 of CAXUMV010000083.1, read as the reverse complement.
GGCCGCCTCGTCGAACGGGGTCGCCTCCGCGACCCCGGGCGCGGCGCGCGCGAGCGCCACCGCCTTGTCGACCTCGGCCGCCAGGTCGCGGTTCGGCAGCGGCCGGACCTGGATCGTCAGCTCGCGCGAGACGGCGTGCCGCCAGTCCTGCGAGGCGCCCGCCACCATCACGGCCGCGCCCGCCGTGAGGGCGCCCAGGAAAGTCATGATGGCGATCACCGTCACCAGCGCCCGGCCCGCGATGGAGCTGATCGGCACCAGCGGCATGTCCTTGCGCAGCGCGAGTTCGCCGGGCGTCGAGCGGGCCTCCGGCTTGGCCGCAGGGCCGGGGGTCGGCGCGGCGAGGGTCACGGGGGCACCCCTCACGCGTCGATGTGGAGCCGGCGCTCGCCGAGCACCAGGCGGCGCGCGGCGCTCACCTGATCCATCAGGCTGAGGTCGTGCGTCGCGATCACGACGGAGGTGCCCGACTTGTGCAGCTCGAGGAAGAGGCGCAGCAGCCGCCGGGCGAGCGCGGGATCCACGTTGCCGGTCGGCTCGTCGGCGAGCAGCAGCTCGGGCCGCATGATCAGCGCGCGGGCGATGGCGGCGCGCTGCTTCTCGCCGCCCGACAGCACCTGCGGCACGACGTGCATGCGCTCCCCGAGGCCGACCCAGCGCAGCAGCTCCACCACCTCGGCCCGATAGCTCGCCTCCTCGCGGCCCCGCACCCGCAGCGGCAGCGCGACGTTCTCGTAGGTGGTCAGGTGGTCCAGCAGGCGGAAATCCTGAAACACGACGCCGATGCGCCGGCGCAGGCCGGTGATGTCGCCCTTGCCCAGCCGCGCCGAATCGCTGCCGAACACCGTGATCAGACCACGGGTGGGTTTCAGCGCAAGCAGCATGAGGCGCAGCAGCGTGGTCTTGCCGGCCCCGGACGGGCCGGTGAGGAACTGGAACGAGTGGGGGTCGATCGAGAAGGTGAGATCGCGCAGGATCTCCGATCCCATGCCGTAGCGCAGCCCGACATTCTCAAAGCGCAGCATCGTCGGGGCCACCTCCTCGCCCGCCGGGCGGGTGTCCGTCATTGTGGCTCCCCGTGGCTTAAACCGGTCTTAACCATAGGCGCGCTCAATGCGTCCTGTCGCTCCCCCCCGAAGGCGGAGGGAGCGTGCGTCACGCTGCAATCGGATCGAGCCATGCGGATCATCTGTCCCACCTGCGCCAGCCACTACGAGCTCGACGCCGACAAGATCGGGGCCAGCGGGCAGCTCGTGCGGTGCGCCGAATGCCGCGAGGTCTGGCTGGCGCGCCTGCCGGACGCGGCCGAGCGCCCGGCCACGGCGACCGAGGACGCGCCCCGTGCCGAACCCCGCGCCGACCGGGAGCCCTCCGCGTTCGAGGCGGCGAGCCGGGCCACGAGCGGCGCGATCGATTTCTCCGCGGCGCGCCTGCGGCTGAGGCGGCGGGCCGAGTCCCCCGCGGCCGCCGAGGCACGGCGCAAGGGCGGCACGACGCTGCTGTCGCTCGGGGTGATCGGCGCGCTTGCCCTCGGGCTCGCGGGCAGCTTCCGCACCGCCATCGTGGCCCGGGTGCCCGCCGCGGCGCCAGCCTATGCGGCGGTCGGCCTGCCGGCCGCCCCCGAGGGCCTCGCGCTTCGCGAGGTCCACAGCGTGATGAGCGCGGAGGGCGACACCCGGACACTGACCCTCGAGGGCTCCATCGCAAATCTCGGCACCCGCGCCACATCGGTTCCCAATATTACGGTGGTGGTGCGCGACAAGGCCGAGACCCCCCTCTACAGCTGGACCGCCACCCCGCCCAAGGCCCTGCTCGGCCGCGGCGAGACGGTGGCGTTCCGAAGCCGGCTGACCGCGCCCCCGGCCTCCGGCCATGACGTGCGGGTCAGCTTCGCCGAGGCGCGGCCGGCGGCCGCCCCGCCGATGAGCCGGCGCCCATGACTCGCCACCCCGCCCGTGCCATGGTCCCCGGAGGGCGCAGGCGGGACGTTCTCTGAGGGGAGGCGGGGCATGGTCGAGCGCACAATCCGCGTCCTGTTCGCCGAGGAGGCCATCGCGGCGCGCAACGCGGCCATCGCCCGGCAGGTCGCCGCCGAGGCGCCCCAGGATCTTCTGGTCGTGGCGGTGCTCAAGGGCTCCTTCATGTTCGCGGCCGACCTGATCCGGGCCATGCACCGGGTCGATCTCGCCCCACAGGTCGAGTTCATCCACCTGTCGAGCTACGGCGAAGGCACGGCCTCGTCCGGGCAGGTGACCATCCTGCGGGACGTCGCCTCCGCCGTGAAGGGTCGCGACATCCTGCTGCTCGACGACATCCTCGAGTCCGGCCGCACGCTGGCCTTCGCCAAGGACCTGCTGGCCGCGCGCGGCGCCCGCCGCGTCATGGTGGCCGTGATGCTGGAGAAGCCGCACAAGCGCGCGGTCGCGATCGAGGCCGACTTCGTCGGGTTTCCGTGCCCGGATCTCTTCGTGGTGGGCTACGGCATGGACGTCGCGCACTCGTTCCGCCAGCTCCCCTTCATCGGCGTCGTCGAGACCTGAGCCCGCGGTCAGGACGCGGGAGCCGCCTCCAGGTACGCGGGCAGCCCGTCCGCGAGCTCCAGCCAGGGCTGGCGCGATGACGTCCAGATATGCATGGCAGGGGAAAACAGCGACGGGTCGTCGAGCGAGCCCGCCGTGACGCCGATCAGGCCGGCCGCGGGACGCGCGGAAAACAACGTCGTGCCGCACCGGGGGCAGAACCCGCGGTCGAGCGCCGCCGAGGAGGCGAACCAGGCGACCGTGCCGGTGGTGGCGACGGCCTCGGCGCGAAACAGCAGCCGCGCATTGAACGCGGCCCCGACGGCCTTCTGGCACAGCCGGCAATGACACACGCGCTCGTTCAGCGGGGCGCCGCTCGCACGATAGCGGACGGCCCCGCAGAGGCAGCCACCCTCGTAACGTCGGTCCATGCAGGCCGGCCGCTAGCCGTTGCCGGCCTGCTCGACGCGCCGCTTCAGGGCATCGTTCATGCGCGTGAGGCCGTGGCGCACCGGGCCCTCGCCCAGGATCGCGGCCGCCGACGCCATGGGGCCTTCGAAAGTTTGAATCTGCTTGACGACGCAGCCGGTGGCGTTGGGCAGCAGGCTGATCACATGGTTGCGGTCGAACAGCCCCTTGGTCAGGAGCTGGCTGCGCCAGACGAGTTCGCGGTCCTCCTCGAAGGTCACGATCTCGGCATCGAGCGGGATGGGCGGAAGCCCCAGCGCCTTGACGTGCACCTTGATCTTGGCGCCGAGCCGGGCCTCGCCCTCGATGGCGTCGATGAAGGGGTTCCAGTCGCGGTAATGGGCGAAGTCGGTCAGCACCCGCCACACCTCGTGCGGGGCCGTGGCGATGTCGATCTCGGTCTCGATCTGGCTCACGCGCGTCTCCTCAATCGGCGGTGCCCGCCATTCTCCCCGGCGCGCCACGGCAGCCGTCGTCGCGAGGCGCCGGGCGCCATGGCGACCAGGCCCATGATGGGCTGATCGACGGACCCGCTCCGCTCGCCCTCGATCGATGCAAGCGCCGCGCAACCAGGCCAAGGATCGCCGGCCGGGAGAGACCGGCCGCCCCTTGGGTCCTACTTCGAGGCGAACGTCCGCTGGAACCCGTCCACGATGGTGTCGTGGAAGCGCGCCAGCCAGCTCTCGGCCTCCTTGAGGCGGCCCTCGGCGGCCTCCGCGCGCTTCTCGGAGGCGGAGATCCGCGCTTCCAGGCTTTTGACCTGCTCCTTGTGATGCTGCACGAGCTGCTGATGGTAGTTCTCGGCCGCCACCGCCCGCTCGTCGGCCAACCGAATCGCCTCGAACGCCTCGTTGACGAGGTCGATCGCCGACGACCAGTCGCGCTTGAGGCCCTCGACCCTGTCCTGGCCGGCCGGCCGGTCGCGGAAATTGGACGAGAACTTCAGGATCCGCTCCTGGGTATCGGCCTCGAGCGCCGGCAGGTTCTCCGGCGGCGGCGGGTTCTCGGCGATGACTTTCGATGCTTCCATGACCTCGTCTCCTGATTCTCAAGGGGTTCCATGCACCGGTGGTTTCGGGTCGGCCCGATGCCCCGCCGCCCTGACCACCCCGCCCTTCGGCACGCGCGTCAGCGAATGGTGTCCTCGCCTTTGTCGCCGCTGTTCAACACGTGGACGTTGCCGCCCGCGTCGATCCGCAGACCCGGCTCGTCCTCGATCAGGTGATCGGAAACGCGGCCGCCATGGCCGGGAGCGAACGCCTGGGCGCGTTTGAGCGCCGTATACTGGGTGAGCAGCTTCGAGCGGCTGTTGCGCGCGATGTCGAGCGCGCCCTGCGCGAGCGAACGCTCGGCCTTCTCGCTCTGCAGCTCCTCGATCAGCCGGCGGTTCGCGGCCTCGAAGCTCGCCCGCTCCTGCTCGAAGCGGAGATTGATCTGCTCGATGCGGCCGCCGAGGTTGGCGGTCTTGCGGTTGGCGCTGTCGAGCAGGGCCTCCTTGGCGCTGAGCGCCTTGGTGAGCATCTCGGCGCGGTCCTTGAGATCGGCGGCGACCCGCTGGGTCTCGTTGATCTGCGCGAGCTGGCGGGCGGTCACCTCCTGGCTCGCCTCGAGCCGCCGGTCGCTGATCCCCTTCTCGGACAGAGTGTCTTTGAGGCTGCGCTCGGTCGTCCGGAGGGCGTCGGTCTTCTCGCGCAGCTGGTCGCGGAGATTGGCGAGGATCTTGTCCGTGGTCTGGATATGCGCGTTCAGCCCCTCGGCCTTCATGCTGAGGGCGGAGATCTCCGCCTCCTGGGCGGAGCGCTCGGCTTCGCGGGTCACCTCCGCCTTCTGGCGCGCGAGCTGCTCGGTCGAGAGCTTGGTCTGCAGCAGCGAGATTTCCTGCCGGCCGGCCTGGATTTGCGGCTCGAGCTCGACGATCTGGCCCTTGAGGGCCGACATGCGCTGGGCCAGGTTCTCGGCCAGCTGCTGGAGCCGCAGGTTCTCGGCGTTGGCGACGCCGATCTGCTCGCGGGCCTCGGCGAGGTCGCCTTCCGCCCGCGAGCGGAACTGCTCCAGGCTCTCGATCTCGGCCCGCAGCCCCTGGTTGTCGTCCGACACCGTCCGCGACCGCTCGGCTTCGGCGTCGAGCTGCTTTTCGAGACTCTCGATGATGGCGTTCTGGTCGTCCACCCGGAGGCGCGCCTGGGTGAGGCCCGCCTCCTGCTCGCGGGCGCGCTCCTCGCTGGCCCGCAGGTCGGCGGCGGCCGCCGCGAGATCGCCCGACAGGCGCGCGGTGGAGTTCAGCAGCTCGTTCAGTTCCCCGCGGGCCTGCGCCGAGATCTCGCGCTCGCGGGTCAGCAGGGCGTCCGTCTCGAGCAGCTTGGCCTGGGTCTGGGCGTGCTGGGCCACGAACTCGTGCACCGGCTGCACGATCTGCCCGAAATCGTCGGCCAGGGACTTGAGATCGTCGAGGCGGAGCGTCAGGCCGTTGATCCGCTCGCGCACCTGCTCGCTTTGCTGGCCGACCGCATCGAGCGGCCCCTTGATCAGGTAGGACACCGGCTGCTGCACGGGCGTCTGGACGTCAGGAAGGCGCACGGTCTCGACCTCCTTCGTCCCGAGCTTCTTCGAGAACAGCGTCCACGGCGTCATCGAGCCCAAGCCTTGCTGCATCAACACCCCGGCTGCAACCATTTATCATTGTTTACCATGGCAACGACAGCGCAATCTACAAGTCGTTCAAGCGCGGTCCGGCCGGCGGCTCCGGGCCGAGCCCGCCCTGCGCCACCGTGTCGAGCGCCGCATGGGCGGCCGACCCCACCCCGAAGGCATCAATGATCTTGTCGTGGAACAGCGTCGTGATCCCGATGGCGAGGCTCGCCTGCTGCTCGGCCGCCTGGGTCAGGCTCTGGCCGGCCTCCAGCCGCTCCTCGGCGGCTTCCAGGCGCTTGCGCAGCAGCGCGATCTGGTGCTCGTTCTCCTCGATGTGCATCTTCATGGCCAGCGCGATCTGCTGCCATTGCTGCGTCTCGCCGCGGGCGTCCTGCACCTCGGCCTGCCGGTCGGCCCGCAGGTGGTTGATCTCGGTCTCGAGCTGCTGGCAATGGCGCAGCAGCGCCGGAAAGGCGTCGGAGGCCCGCTGGAGGAGCGTGAACGCGGTCTCGTAGTCGCGCCGCATCAGCGCGGCACCGCCCCCCCGCGTGGTCAGCCCGCCCAGGTCCCCGTCCTCGGCGCTGCGGAGCTCGGGAAACGCCGGGCGCTCGGCAGGCAGCTGTCGCTCGGGAAACACTTGGCGAAGGAAGCTGCCGAAATCCGGTACCGCCGTGGCGAGGCGCGATTCGCTCGGCAGCGCGGATCGCTCGCGCCGCTTGCCGTCCTCGCCTCCCATGCCGTTTGTCGCCACGTCTTGTCCGTTCCGGGTCGCAACCGACGGTAAGCAAGGCGGCCTGTCGACGCAACGCCCTCGGCGCGCGAGATGTCACGCGCCTGAAGATACTGGACGAACGGGCCGGGAAAGGCTACTCGTCCCCAGCGGCCTCGATGGCAATGATGACGACGATGGGCCGCTTATCCCCATTTTCCGACACGCGGGCGGAGCGGTCTCCGCGAGGCGGCGGTGATCGGTTTTCGTCGCCGGCATGGCGTCCGGGCGCCTGGCGTCCGTCTCTCGGGCTCATCGCGCATGCCGTCGCTGCACCAGCCTCGATCGTCCATCTCGCCCAAGGCTTTGCCAGGACGGCAAGGTGGATCGGCCAGCCTGGTGAGGCGCTGCGAGGCGCTGTGGCGCGCCTCATGAAAGGGATCGCGGATCTCTACGCCCTGGCCCGCGACACGGAGGCCCGCCGCCCCCCGCGTTCGGGGGAAGCCGACGTCGTCGAGGCCCGGCTGCTGTCGAGCCAGTGGCAGAGCCGCGCCGAACGGGCCGAGCGCCGGATCGCGGAGCTCGAGCGCCGCCTCGCCTCCTCCGAGATGACCGCCCTCGACCTTCGCTCCCGTGTTGTCTGCCTGCACGGCAAGCTCGCGACCTCGACCGCCACCGCCCGCTACCAGGTGCTGGCCCTTGCCCTCGAAGGCCAGAGGCGGCCGGCGGCCAAGGAGCTGACGGCGTCGCGCGGCGGCAACAGGATCTGATCGGCGTGCCGGCCGAGCCCGTGATCAGGTTGCGAAATGCGGCGCCCGCCGATGCCGAGGCCATCCACGCCCTTGTGCGCGAGCTTGCGGCCTACGAGAAGCTGTCGGACGAGGTGGACTCGACGGCCGCCATGCTGCGCGAGGCCCTGTTCTGCGAGGGACCGCGCGTGTTCTGCGAGATGGCGGAGGTGGACGGCGCCGCGGCCGGGCTGGCCCTGTGGTTCTACGATTTCTCGACCTTCCGGGGCCGGCACGGCATCTACCTCGAGGATCTTTTCGTGCGGCCGCAGTTCCGCGGGCGCGGCATCGGCCGCAGCCTTCTCGCACGGCTCGCGGCACGCTGCCTCGCCGAGGACCTGCCGCGCATGACCTGGGCGGTGCTCGACTGGAACGAGCCGGCCATCGCGTTCTACCGGGCGCAGGGCGCGGTGCTGCTGGACGAGTGGACCGCGTGCCGCCTGACCGGCGACGCGCTGGTCCGGCTCGGGACCCCCGCCCGGTGAGCCTTGCGGTCGCCCTGATCGCCGCGGTCGCGCGCAACGGCGTCATCGGGCAGGGCAACGCCCTGCCCTGGCGGCTGCCCTCGGACATGCGCCACTTCAAGGCCATGACGCTCGGCAAGCCGGTCATCATGGGACGCCGGACCTACGAGTCGATCGGCCGGCCGCTGCCCGGGCGGGCCGTGGTGGTGGTGTCGGCGCGCGCCGACTTCTCCGCGGCGGGATGCGATGTCGTGTCCTCGCTCGAGGCGGCCGTGCGGCAGGCCGAGCGCCGCGCCACGGCGCTCGCGGCGAGCGAGATCATGGTCGCGGGCGGGGGCACCCTCTATCGCGCCATGATCGGGCAGGCGGACCGGCTCTACGTGACCGAGATCGATGCGGCGCCCCCGGGCGACACCCTGTTCCCTCCGATCGATCCCACGCTGTGGCGGGTGGGCGAGCGGATCGCGCATCCGCCCGGGCCCGGCGACGAGACAAGCTTTGCCCTCGTCACCTATGAACGCCTCTAGCCGCGCAGCGGCGGGAGCCGGAACGCCGACCCGGTGCTTGCACTTTGGTCGGCTATCACCCACTTGGTGGGCGCGGGGGAAAACCCGGCGACGTCGATCGAGGACCTGAATGCCCTGGACCAATCAAGGCGGAAACGGCGGGGGCGGCCCGTGGAAGCCGGGCAATCAGGGCCCCTGGGGCCAGGGGCCTGGCAAGGGCCCGACCAGTCCCGACCTTGAGGAATTCCTGCGCCGCAGCCAGGAGCGCCTGCGCCGCCTCGTGCCCGGCGGCGACATCGGCTCGGTCGGCATCCTGGCGGTCGCGCTTTTGGTCGGCGTCGTTTGGCTGGCCAGCGGCTTCTACACGATCGCGCCCAACGAGGTGGGGCTAAACCTCGTCTTCGGCAAATACACCGGCAAGACCGCCGCCGGCCTCAACTATAACTGGCCCTACCCGGTCGGCGACGTGCTCAAGCTGCCGGTCACGGACCGCAACGCGATCGACATCGGCTCGCTGACGCGGGAGGACGTGCGGCGCGGCAGCACCAGCAGCGGAACCGCGGGCGCGGACGTGCCCGAGGAAAGCCTGATGCTGACCGGCGACGAGAACATCGCCGACGTGAAGTTCCGCATCATCTGGCAGATCGATCCCGCCCAGCCCGAGTACTACGCCTTCAACCTGCGCAACCCGCAGGACACGGTGCGGGCCGTCGCCGAGAGCGCGATGCGCGAGGTCATCGGCCGGTTCCAGCTCGCCGGCATCCTGACCTCGGACCGCAGCACCGTCGAGCAGACCGCCCAGGATCTCTCGCAGGCCGTGCTCAAATCCTACAACGCCGGGGTGCTGATCCTGCAGACGCAGCTCCTGTCCGTCGGGCCGCCGGCCCAGG
>CAXUMV010000082.1:9255-10936 GCA_964252065.1 uncultured Lichenihabitans sp. | reverse complement strand
GGGCAGTCGCAAAGCGCGGCGGCCCAGATCAAGGGCTGCGCCACCTACGATCCCCGCATCCGCCTCGCCGGCGTCGTGCTGAACCGCGTCGGCAGCGAGCGCCACCGCCGCCTCGTCGAAAATGCTCTGGCCGACATCGGCATCGCGGTGCTTGGCGCGCTGCCGCGGTCACCGGCGATCGCCATGCCCGAGCGGCATCTCGGGCTCGTCCAGGCGGAGGAGACCGAGGGGCTGGAGGGCAGGCTCGACGTCATGGCGGATCTCGTTGCGGCTCACGTCGACCTGCCGGCGCTTCGCGCGCTCGCGGGGCCCGGCCATGCCCGCGGTGGCGCGGCGGCCCCCCCGCTGCCCGCACCGGGCCGGCGGATCGCGATCGCGCGCGATGCGGCCTTCTCGTTCCTCTATCCCCACGTGCTCGACGGCTGGCAGGCCGCCGGCGCCACGCTGCACTTCTTCTCCCCGCTCGCGAACGAGGCGCCGCCCGAGGCGTGCGACAGCTGCTGGCTGCCGGGCGGCTATCCCGAGCTGCACGGACCCGCGCTCGCCGCCGCCACGACGTTTCTCGATGGCCTGCGCCGCTTCGCGACGACCCGGCCGATCCATGGCGAGTGCGGCGGCTACATGGTGCTCGGCCGCACCCTCACCGACGCGGCCGGGCAGCCGCACGCCATGGCGGGTCTGCTCGGCGTCGAGACGAGCTTTGCGGCGCGCCGCCTTCACCTCGGCTACCGGGACGCCGCGCTCTGCGCCCCCGGGATCCTCGGCCCGGCCGGCGGCCGGCTGCGCGGCCACGAGTTCCACTACGCCACGGTGACGAGCCTCGGCGGCGACGCCCCTTTCGCGATGGTGGCCGACGCCTACGGCACCCCCCCGAGCCCGTCCGGCAGCCGCCGCGGCCACGTGACGGGCAGCTTCTTCCACGCGATCGCGGCGGGGCCGGGGGCTTGACGCAGCCGACCGTGAGTCGGACTGTTCATCGTGTGCAAGGCGCGGAAGCGGCATGGTCAGTGCTCAGGACATGGTTGCGCGTTTCAGGTCCGATGCCGAGTCGCTCAGTTCCCTCCACGATCTACGAACGTTGTTCGCGGACGCTGTCGGTCCGTTCGGAGTTACGGGCTTCGCGGTTGGGCATCTGAAGGGCGGAGGCCGGCCCACGATGCTTTTCATGTCGACATGGCCTCGCGCCCTCCTGGAGCTTTACGCGATCAATGCCTTCATGATCGACGACCCGGTTGTTTGTGGAGCCGTCGCGGTCGCCGACCCGTTCGAGTGGCCCGACTCGCCAGCCGGTCGCGGCTATGAAAACCGCGTCTTCGACACGTTTCGCCAATTTGATTTCTTAAGCGGCTTAGCAATCCCGGTGCATGGCCCGAAGGATGCGCGCGGTGTCGTGGCCCTGCTCGCGCGTCAAACGCCGTTTCCGGCCCACAACCGCGCCGCACAGATCGAAATGGCTCGCAGCTGCTATCCCGTTGCGCGCCGTTTGCACGACCGAAGTGCAGGTCGACTCAAATTTTCTCCCCGCGAACGGCAGGCTTTGAGTCTGGTCGCGAAGGGGTTTGATGACGGCTCGATCGCCACCGTACTGGGTGTGACACGTGCATCCGCTCACGCCTATGTCGAACGCGCGAAACGGCGTATAGGCGCAAAAACACGGGCTCAAGCGGTTGCTCTCGCGGTC
>CAXUMV010000082.1:0-9245 GCA_964252065.1 uncultured Lichenihabitans sp. | reverse complement strand
ATGCGGCCGGCGCTGCTCCACAGTCCGCGCATGCACCAAGCCGGCTATTGTTAGTCCGATTGCCTCCGTTTGGAGACTGTCCACAGTGCCGATCTATGGGAATTATAAACCCGTTCTCGATCATTTTATAACTGATATACAGTAACTTGAATGACCAAAACATTGATATTTTGGCATCAATCTATTCCTAGAAGCGAGGAATTACTTATCAGTACATTTTTCTTACCCCGCTTTTGAATAGATTGACCTAATGTCATATTTAGATAATGAAATACAGATCGACGCAACTAAAAACTTTGTGTGTAAGTCTCTGATTGTGTTATTTGCTGTCATAATATGTATTTTACTGGTACGCTTGATCAGCATCACTGTGCAGCATATTGATGACTAAGCAGAAACGACACTAGAGACGCCGATTAGAACGTTGTCGTCTGTCGCGGCGTCTAGCCCGGCACGACCGGACCGAGGTCGACCAGGAAGCGGACCAGGTCGTCGGTGACGTAGTCGATATAGGGCGCCGTGACCCCCGTGCGCTCCCAGGGCTCGCGGTGGTCCGCCCCATCCTTGGGCTGGACGACCAGCGTCGTCACCATGCCCCGGCCGTGCGGCACCTCGAGGTTGCGGGCGAGATCCTCGAACATCGCGGCCCGGGTGGGGTCGACCGCGTGGCGCGCGAAGAAGCGCTCGTAGGTGGCCGGGTCGGGTTTCGGCACGAAGTCGGAGGCGGCGATGTCGAAGATGGCCTCAAACGCGTCCCCGATCCCGAGCTGAGCCGTCGTCTTGAGAGCATGGTCGTGCGAACCGCTCGTCAGGATCAGCTTGCGGCCGGGCAGGGCGGCGATCGCGAGCCCCAGCGCGGGGTTGATCGGCAGCCGCGTGCGGTCGATGTCGTGGACGAAGGCCGTGAACCGGTGCGGGTCGATCGCATGCTCGGCCATCAGCCCGTGCAGCGTGGTGCCGTAGCGCTGGTAGTAATACTTCTGTAGCGCACGGGCCGAGAGCCCGTCGATGCCGAGGATGTCGGCCAGGTAGTGCGTGATCCGGGCGTCGATCTGCGGCCAGAGATCGCTGCCGGCCGGGTACAGCGTGTTGTCGAGATCGAACACCCACGTGTCGACGTGGGAGAAGCGGGCGCGCGGCTCCGTGGCCGGGGCAGGGGGAGGCGCCGTGCCGGCTTGCAGCCGTTCGGCCAGGGGCGCATCCGGCGCGATCAGCGTCATCGGGTGATCAGGGTTCCGGCGCCGTGGTCGGTCAGGAGTTCGAGCAGCACCGCGTGCGGGACCTTGCCGTCGAGGATGACGACGCCCTCGACGCCCTGGTCCAGCGCCTCGATGCAGGTCTCGACCTTCGGGATCATGCCGCCCGAGATGGTGCCGTCCGCGATGAGGTGGCGGATGTCGTCGACCCGCAGCTCCTTCATAATGCGCCGGTCCTTGTCGAGCACGCCCGGGACATCGGTGAGGAACAGCAGGCGCTTGGCCTTGAGCGCGCCCGCGATCGCGCCCGCGAAGGTGTCGGCATTGACGTTGTAGGTCTCGCCGTGGCGGCCCTGGGCCACCGGGGCCAGCACCGGGATCAGCTCGCGCCCGAGCACCTGCTCGAGCACCCTGGCATCGATGGTCTCGGGCTCGCCCACGAAGCCGAGGTCGATGTGGTCGCCCCCATGCGCTTCGCCGGTCCCCGTGTCCCGCTCGAGCTTGCGGGCCGTGACCATGTTGCCGTCCTTGCCGCAGAGGCCGATCGCCCGGCCGCCCTCGGCGTTGATGAAGCCCACGATCTGCTTGTTGATGGAACCGCACAGCACCATCTCGACGATCTCGATGGTGGCGCTGTCGGTGACCCGCAGGCCCCCCGAGAACTGCGACACAATCCCGAGCTTCTTCAGCATGGCACCGATCTGCGGCCCCCCGCCATGGACGACGACCGGGTTCACGCCGGACTGCTCGAGCAGCACCATGTCGCGGGCGAAGTCGCGCGCCGTCGCCTCGTCCCCCATGGCGTGGCCGCCGTACTTCACGACGATGGTCGCCTCGTCGTAGCGCAGCATGTGCGGGAGGGCCTGCATCAGGATCTCGGCCTGTTCCTGCGGGCTGCCCTTGCCTTGGTCGGTCATGTCGCGGTCCGGATGTCTCGTTTCGAGTGAGCTGGCAGGACAAGCGCGCCGCCCGGGCGGCCGTCAAGCCTGGATACGGCGCTCGTGCAACAGCCTGGCAACGCCCGCGCGGAGGGCGGGGATGCCGTCGCCGGTGTCGGCAGAGGTCAGCAGCACCTGCGGGAAGGCCGCGGGGCGGGCCGCGATGGCGGCCTCGGTGTCGCGGACGCGGCTCTCCCGGTCGCCCTTCTTGATCGCATCGGCCTTGGTGAGGACGACCGCGTAGGAGATCGCCGACCTGTCGAACAGGTCCATGATCTCGCCATCGCTGGTCTTCGGCCCGTGCCGGCTGTCGATCAGCAGGTAGACGCGCAGCAAGGAGGAGCGTCCCCGCAGGAAGTCGCGGATGAGGCTGCCCCAGGCGGCGATCATCGTCTTGCTGACCGCCGCAAAGCCGTAGCCGGGCATGTCGACGAGGCCGAGCTGGTCCCCGAGGGTGAAGAAGTTGAGCTGCTGCGTCCGCCCGGGCGTGTGCGAGGTGCGGGCCAGCGCCTTGTGTCCCGTCAGCGCGTTGAGCAGGGACGACTTGCCGACGTTCGAGCGGCCCGCGAAGGCGATCTCGGGCAGGCCGATGGGGGGGAGGCTCGCGACGCTCGGGGTGCCGTGGATGAAGGTGCAGGGCTTGGCGAAGAGGAGCCGGCCGATCTCGAGAAAATCGCGCTCGTCCGCCGCCGCAGGGGCGCCGTCCATCAGGACGTCCGCTTCCGCCCGAACGTGCTGACGAGGTTGTCCCACAGCTCCACCTTCGTGCCCGAGCGGCGCATGATGAGGTATTGCTGGATCACCGACAGCGTGTTGTTCCAGGTCCAGTAGATGACGAGGCCCGAGGGGAACGAGCTCAGCATGTAGGTGAAGACCACCGGCATGTAGGTGAACATCGTCTTCTGGACGGGGTCGGGCGGCTCGGGGTTCATCTTCATCTGGACGAACATCGAGACGCCCATGATCAGGGGCCAGATGCCGATCATCAACGCGTGCGGCGGGGTCCACGGGATGAGGCCGAAAAGGTTGAACACCGAGGTGGGGTCGGGCGAGGAGAGATCGCGGATCCAGCCGAAGAAGGGGGCGTGACGCATCTCGATGGTGATGAAGATCACCTTGTAGAGCGCGAAGAACACGGGGATTTGCACGACCATCGGGAGGCAGCCCGCCACGGGATTGATCTTCTCGCGCTTGTAGATCTCCATCGTCGCTTCCTGCTGCTTGGCCTTGTCGTCCGGGAAGCGCTCCCGGATCGAGGCCAGCTGCGGCTGGACGCGCTTCATCTTGGCCATCGAGGTGTAGCTGCGGTTGGCCAGCGGGAAGAACAGCCCCTTGATCAGTACCGTCACGATCAGGATGGCCACCCCGAAGTTACCGGTCTGCTTGTAGAAGAAGTCGAGCACCTTGAAGAGCGGCTTGGTGATGAAGTAGAACCAGCCCCAGTCAATCAGCAGGTCGAAGTTCTTGATCTTGTAATCGGCCTGGTATTTGTCGATCGTATTGTTTTCCTTGGCGCCCGCGAAGACGTAGGTGGTCGCATCGACGCTGCCGCCGGGCGCGGCCGTCCGGGCATTCTCCAGCACGTCCGTCTGGTAGGTCTTGGGCGGCGCGCTGCCGTTGACCGAGAAGCGGCCCTTGAACGAGGCCTCCTGCATGGGCGCCACGGCCGCCGCCCAGTATTTGTCGGTGATGCCCATCCAGCCCCCGACGCCCTCGAGCGTGCGGGTGCGGTCGGTCTCCTTCTCCATCGCGTCGTACTTGATCTCCTGGACGCGGCTGTCGCCCACGACGCCGATCAGCCCCTCGTGCAGCACGGCGTAGTTCGAGGTCTCCGGCGTGCCGTGGCGCGAGACCAGCGCATAGGGGAAGAGCGTGACGGGCGCGCTCCCCCCGTTGGCGACGCTGTCCTTGAGAGTGAACATGTACTGGTCGTCGACGCTGATCACGCGCGTGAAGGTGAGGCCCTGGCCGTTGTCCCAGGTGAGCGTCAGCGGCTTCTCGGTGGTCAATCGGTCGCCGTCGGCGGTCCACAGCGTGTCGGCGCCGGGCATCGCCACGGCGGCGCCCGGCTGGCCCACGAACCCGACCTCGGCATAGAAGGGGTGCGGCGAGCCCGAGGGCGACAGCAGCTCGATGATCGGGCTGCTCGGCTCGGTCGTCGTGCGGTAGTTCTTGAGCGAGACGTCGTCGATCCGCCCGCCCTTCAGCGCCACCGAGCCCGAGAGGCTGCGGGTGTCGAGCGGGATGCGCGGCACCGCGGCCAGCGCCTGCTCGCGGGTATGGACGGATTCGGGACCGGCGGGGTTGGGCGTCGCGGGCAGCTGGCCGTTGGTGACCACGGGGCTCGCGGCGCCCGTGACCCCCGTCGGCGGCACGCCGTCGACGCTCTGGGCCTGGCTTTGCGCCTGCCGGGCCCGCTGCATCTGCGGCCACCCATAGAAGTAGTTCCAGCCGATGATCACCAGGATCGACAGCGCGATCGCGAGATACAGGTTCTTGTTGTCGCTGGTCATGGCTAGGTCACGAGAGCTTTCGGGGCGGAAGCGGGCATCATGACGGCCAATCGGAGGCGATCCGGCGACATCATGGTTTGGGCGCCTTGCCTGGCCGCCGGGACGACCCCGTGGGCCGTTCGGCGCTGCGACGAACCGCGGCTTCGAGGTCGGCCTTCAGCCGGGCGAAGGGAACCGCCAGGGCCTCGCGACGCGCGACCAGGACATAATCCGTCAGGGGCGCGGGCGAAAGCCCTTCGCTCAGCCGCACGGCCTCCCGCAGGCGGCGGCGGATGCGGTTGCGCTCCACCGCGTTGCCGACCTTCTTGGTGACCGTGAAGCCGATCCGGGCCCCGAGGGCGACCCCTCCCGCATCCGGGTCGCTCCGCTGGTTGGACTGGAGCGTGAAAGGCCCGCAATGCACGCGGCGGCCGCGCGCCGCAGCCACGAAATCCGCGCGGCGCTTCAGCCGTGTCGGTGCGGGCGGCTCGAGGGTCAGGCGGAGAGCTTCTTCCGGCCTCGGGCCCGGCGAGCCGCGATCACGTTGCGTCCGCCGACCGTCGCCATCCGGGTCCGAAAGCCATGCCGGCGCTTGCGCACGATCTTGCTGGGTTGATAGGTCCGCTTCACCGCCTGCGCTCCGGTCGATCGCCCGGCGCTCCGCCGTGCCTGTGGTCGAATGCCGTCCGAGCACCAGCCCTCTCACTCCAGAGGCGGTGTACGGCGGCACGGCTCGATTGAGTGGCGCCTTATAGAGTGATCGCTTCGGGCAAGTCAATCGATGCCCTTCTCCCGCGCCTCGGATGGTGCCCGACCGGGCGGATGAGGGAACCGTCCGTCTCCAGCTCTCGCCGGAACCGTCGTCGCGAGGCGCGAAGCGCCGTGGCGCTCCATACTCCGGTCGGGCTGCGCGATCATGGATCGTTTCGCTGCGCTCGCGAGGACGACATGAGGAGCCGACGCCGGTTGCCCCGATGGGTTTCATATGGAAGATCGAGGATCCCCTCATCCGCCCTGTCGGGCACCTTCTCCCGCGGTGCGGGAGAAGGGCATCGGCGGCGGGCATTGGGCGTCAGGCAGGAGGCCGGCGTTGCCCCCTGGAGTTCGGCGTGACCTTAGTGGCGCTTTGCGGCAGGCGGATTTCTGGAGGCCGGGATGGCGGGCGACGACAGGCCTGATCTTTGCGTGATCGGGGGCGGGACGGGGGGGCATGCGGTCGCGCTGGCCGCCGCGGCCATCGGGGCCCGCTGCACGCTGATCGATCCCGCGGACCGGCTCGGGCGCGGCCAGGCGGCCGACCTCGCCGAGGCCACCTTCCTGCGCGAGGCCATCGGGCTGCGGCCGGGCGATCCCTTCGACTGGACGGCGTTCGGCCGCCGCCTCGGCCTTGCGCTCGCGGCCGACCATGCCAACCATGCCGCGCCACGGCTGGCGGCGGCCGGCGTCACCGTGATCCGCGGCGCCGCCCGTTTCACCGATGCCCGCACGGTCGAGGTGGACGGCAGGGCGATCCGCGCGCGCCGCTTCGTGCTCGCGACTGGCGGCGCGCCGCACGAGCCGGGCTGGGCGGCCGCGCTGCCCCCCGGGCGCCTGCTGCGCCCCGCCGGCCTCCTGTCGCGCGACGCCGTGCCGGCCGCGATCGGGATCGTGGCCGCGACCCCGGCCGGGCTGGCCTGGGCGCAGGCCCTGGCCCGGCTCGGCACGGCCGTGACGCTGGTCGCCGAACCCGGCGCGCTCGGGCAGTTCGATCCGGAGCTGATCCAGCCCGTGCTGGATGCCCTGCGGCGGGAGGGGGTGGACCTCGTGCGGCGCACGGCTCCCTGCGAGCGCTGCCCCATCGACGATGCGCCCGTCATGATCTTCGGGCCATCCGTGTCCGACACGGCCGCGCTCGGCCTGCCGGAGGCGATCGTGGCCTGCCAAGGAGGCGTACCGACCGTGGACCGGCGGCTCCGTACCACGAACCCACGCGTCCACGCGATCGGCGACGTGTTGGGGCCGGCGGGCCCCGGCGATGTGGCGCAGCAGGTGGGCCTCGTGCTGCGCACCGCGCTGTTCCGCCTGCCGGTCTGGAGCGCTCCGCCGCCCGTGCCCGAGACGCTGCGGACGGACCCGCCCGTGGCACAGGTCGGCCCGATGGCCGCGGCGGCACCCGGCGAGGTCCGCATCGTCCTGCGGGCTCCGCTCGGCGAGGCGGTGCCGGGCGCGCGGGGGCTCGTCAAGATCCTCGCCGCCCGCGGCGGCCGCATCCTGGGCGCCGGCCTCGTCGGCCCGGGCGCCGCCGAGGCGATCGCGCTCTGGGGTTTCGCCATGGCGCGCGGGGTGCCGGTCGGCACCATGGCGAACCTCGCCGCGCCACCCGCGACCGTGGCCGAGGCAGGACGCCGGGCGGCGCTCGGCTTCCTGACGGGCCGCCTTCGGGGCCCATGGGTCCGGCGGCTGCTCAGCGCCGTCCGCCGGCTGCCGTGAGACGCCCGACCGGCGTTATTCGCGCCCGGCGATCCGGTCGGCGAGCAACGCGATCGTGCGGGAGTAGACCGCGCTCTTGTTCCACTCCTGGATGACCGCGAAGTTGGGTTCCCCGGGATCCCAGCCCTTGTCGGCCTGCCAGCCATAGCCCTGCAGGTACTTGGCCGTGGAGGCCAGCACGTCGGGGACGCTGTGGATGAGGTCGCGCCGCCCGTTGCCGTCGAAATCGACCGCGTACTTAAGGTAGGAGGACGGCATGAACTGCGTCTGGCCGATCTCCCCGGCCCAGGCGCCCCGCATGCCGGCCCGGCTCATGTCGCCGTTCTGGATGATGCGCAGCGCATCGGTCAGCTCGGCGCGGAAGCGCTCCGACCGGCGGCAGTCGTAAGCGAGGGTCGCGAGCGAGCGGATCGTGTCGAAGGAGCCGTTCACGGCGCCGAAATCGGTCTCGAGGCCCCAGATGGCCACCACGACGGCGCCCGGCACGCCATATTGGGCTTCGCCCTTGCTCAGCACGTTGCCGTAGCGCTGCAGCATCGCCTTGCCGCGCGCCACCCGCGGCGGCACCATGCGGTTCGAGAACTGCTCGAAGCTCTGGCGGAATACCCGCTGGCCGCGATCATGCGAGATGGTGCTGTGATCGTAGCTCACGTCGTCGAGGGCTTCGGTGATCACGCGGTCGGAAATGCCCTCGCCCGCCGCCTGCTGCTTGTAGGCCTCGAGCCAGGCCGGAAAGCCGCTGGGGTCGGAGCAGGACGCGGCCGCCAGGGCAGGCACGGGCCCGGCCAAGGCAAGGGCCAGCCCCAAGCCCGACAGTATCCGACCGATCGATGCCATCCGTCTTCTCGCCCCAACCGTCCGGGGCTCGCCGTGTCCCCAGCGGCGCGCATATGGACTTGGCACCGCCGCAAGGCAAGGTGCCGGGCGGCTCAGTCCTGCAGCATGCGCTTCAGCAGCTCGATTTCCTCGGCCAGCGCGGCTTCCTTGCCGCTCAGGGCCTCGATCTTGCGCACCGCGTGCAGCACCGTGGTGTGGTCGCGTCCCCCGAAGCGGCGGCCGATCTCCGGCAGCGAGCGCAGCGTCAGGCTCTTGGAGAGGTACATCGCGATCTGCCGCGGCAGCACGACCGCGGCCGTGCGCCGCGCCGAGAGGATGTCGGCCCGGGTCACGTTGTAGTGGCTCGCCACCAGCTTCTGGATCTCCTCGATTTTCACGCGCTTGGGCTCGCGGGCGCGGATGAGGTCGCAGATGGCGGTCTCGGCCGTCTCCACCGTGTGCGGGGCGCCATTGAGGGTGGCGTGCGCCATCAGCCGGTTCACCGCGCCGTCGAGGTCGCGGCCGTTGGTGACGATCGAGCGCGCTACATAGGTGATCACCGTCGCGGACAGCTCGAAGCCGGGCTGGGTCGAGCGCATCGCGGCCACCCGGTTCTCGATGAACTTCTCGCGCAGCGTCTCGTCGAGCGGCTCCATGCCGACGCAGAGCCCGCCGGCCAGGCGCGAGCGGGCCCGTTCCTCCAGATGCTCGAGATCGGCCGGGGGACGGTCGGCCGCGACCACGACCTGCCGGCCATCGTCGATCAGCGCGTTGAGGGTGTGGCAGAACTCCTGCTGGATCGACTTGCCCTGCAGGAACTGCACGTCGTCGACCACCAGGACATCGATCGCGCGCAGGCGGTCCTTGAAGGCGATCGCGGTCTGCGCCTTCAGCGAGTTGACGAAGCCGTACATGAAGCGCTCGGCCGTCAGATAGATGACGCGCCGCTCGGAGGCGATAGCCGCGTGGGCGATGGCCTGCAGCAAGTGGGTCTTGCCCAGGCCCACGGCCGCATGGAGGTAGAGCGGGCTATAGAGCGGGAGGGCGCCGGGCCGGGCGCCGGCGACCTGCTGAGCGGCCCCGAAGGCGAGCTGGTTGGACCGGCCGGTCAGGAAATTGGCGAAGGTCAGCCGCCGGTCGAGCGGCGAGCCCGTGAGGCTGTCGACACCGGTCGCCATCTCCCGCGGACGCGTGGGGGCGGGGCCATGCTCGGCCGGGGCGGGCTCCGGCCGCCGGTGCGGCACGACGCCGGCGAGATCGACCCGACGGACCTCGCCGTCTCGCGCCGGGGCGGGCCCGGGTCGCGGGCCGCGTCCCGAGGAGCGCAGCGCGAT
>CAXUMV010000081.1:0-10940 GCA_964252065.1 uncultured Lichenihabitans sp. | reverse complement strand
GCGCCTTCAACCTCGGCGGCGGCCCGGAGAACGCCGTCAGCCTGCGGCAGCTGCTGCGGCATCTCGAAATCCTGGTGGGCTGTTCGGTCGCGGTCGAGGCCGCCGATTGGCGTCCCGGCGACCAGCGCTATTATGTATCGGATGCGCGGGCCGTCCGGCAGGCGCTCGGCCTGCCGGCCTTCCTGCCCTGGCGGCAGGGCATCGCGGGTCTGGTCCGCTGGCTTGCGGCCGAGCGGGGCATCGCCCTGCCGGCCGTGCACCGCAACGAGGAGGCTTTGGCGTCATCGTGAAGGTCTCCCTCGTCAACCCCCGCTGGGATTTTGGGCGCAGCATCTATTTCGGCTGCCGCGAGCCCCACCTGCCGCTGGAGCTCGGCTATGCCAAGGCACTGCTCGAGGCCGCGGGCCATAGCGTGCAGATGCTCGACGGCCATCTCACCGGCACGGACAACGCCGCCCTCGCGGACGCGGTCGCCGCCTTCGCCCCCGCCATGACGGTGGTGACCACCGCGCCGAGCTACCTGTTCTGGCGCTGCGCGCCGCCCGAGCTGCGCGTGCCGCGCGAGCTGGTCGTGGCGCTGGCCGGGCGCGGCGGCCGGACGGTCGCCATCGGGCCGCACGGATCGGCGACGCCCGACACTACGCTGCGCAAGCTCGGCGTCGACGTCGTGGTCCGCGGCGAGAGCGAGGAGGTCGTGGCGGCCCTGGCCGGCGGGCGCGACCTCGCCGAGGTGCCTTCCATCGCCTATCGGGCCGGCCCGGACATCCGGGTGACCGGCGGCCCGCACGCCGCCCGCTTCACCGACCTGCCGGCGCTCCACTGGCCGGACGACTGGGTGGCGCGCCACCACCATCACCACCACCGCTTCGACCGCAAGCCCGAGCGGCCCGGCGCCGAGATCGAGGCCTCGCGCGGCTGCCCCTATCACTGCTCCTTCTGCGCCAAGATCGATTTCCGGGACAAGTACCGCAAGCGGGACATGGCTCCGCTGCTCGAGGAGATCGACGGCCTGATCGCGCAGGGGGTCGAATACGTCTACTTCATCGACGAGATCTTCCTGCCCAACCGCCCGCTGCTGGACGCCCTGCAGGCCCGGCCGCTCGAATTCGGCATCCAGACCCGCATCGACCTCTGGAAGCCCGACATGCTGGACCTTCTGGGCGCCGCGGGCTGCGTGTCGATCGAGGCGGGCGTCGAGAGCCTGACCGTCGAGGGCCGCGCCATGCTGGACAAGCAGTGCCGCATGTCCACCGACGACCTCGCCGAGCGGCTGATCTACGCCCGGCGCAGCGTGCCCTTCGTGCAGGCCAACCTGATCGAGACCGCGAGCGACGATCCCGCGCTCGTCGTCTCCTGGCGCGAGGGCCTGCGGGCGCGGGGCGTGTGGGCCAACGACCCCGTGCCGCTCTACCCCTACCCGAGCTCGCCCGACTATCGGAAGCTCTGGGGGCAGCCGGATGGGCAGGCCTGGGAGCGGGCGCACGCCCACTACCTTGCCCAGTTCGACGGCTTCAGCGACATCCAGGACGAGCGGCCCGTGCCGCTGCCCGAGCTTGAGACCGGGTGCTGCGCCGCCCCCTGATGGACCCGGCGCGCCCCCATATCCTGATGACCGCCGACGCGGTCGGCGGCATCTGGACCTACGCGCTCGACCTCTCCCGCGGGCTTGCGGCGCGGGGGACGGCGGTGACGGTCGCGGTGGTCGGCCCTGGCCTCGACGAGGGCCGGCGCGCCGACGCAGACGCGGCCGGCATCGCCCTGGTCGATCTCGGCCACAGGCCGGAATGGCTGGCCGAGAGCCCGCGCGAGGTCGCCCGGGCCGGCGCGGCGCTGGCGGCGCTGGCCGGGCGGAGCGGGGCGGACCTCCTGCAGCTCAACCACCCGGCGCTCGCGGCCGCGACGGCCTTCGACCTGCCGGTGCTCGGGGTCTGCCACTCCTGCGTCGCGACCTGGTGGGCGGCCGTCCGCGGCACGCCGCTCCCCGCCGAGTTCGCCTGGCAGGCCGACGCCGTGGGGGCCGGCTACCGGTCCACGGCGCAACTGGTCGCCCCGACGCGGGCCTTCGCCGCGGCGACGGCGGCGCGCTACGCGCTGCCGGTCGTCCCCGCCGTGGTGCCCAACGGCCGCGCGCCCCGGCCCGCCGCGGCAGCCCCGCCGCATCCTGCACGCGCGGCCCTGACGCTCGGCCGCCTGTGGGACGAGGGCAAGGGGGCGGACACGCTGGACCGGGCCGCCGCCCTGACCCGCGTGCCGATCCGCGCCGCCGGTCCCCTGGTCGGGCCGAACGGCGCCCGCCTCGACCCCGTCCGGCTCGAGACGCTGGGGCCGCTGCCCGAGGCGGCGGTGCGGCGCCTGCTCGAGGCCCGCCCGGTCTTCGTCTCGGCCGCGCGCTACGAGCCCTTCGGCCTTGCGGCCCTCGAAGCCGCCCAGGCGGGCTGCGCCCTGGTGCTGAGCGACATCGCGAGCCTGCGGGAGATCTGGGGGGGCGCCGCCCTGTTCGTCGCGCCGGAGGACGCCGCGGGCTTTGCGGCCGCCCTCGACCGGCTCGACGCCGACCCAGAACGGCGCGCGGAGCTCGGCGCGGCGGCGCAGCGGCGCTCCCTCGACTACGGGCTCGAGCTCCAGGTCGACCGCATGGCGGCCATCTACGCCGCGCTGCTCGGCGCCCGCGCGCGCGGGAGCGCTGTCGCGTGAACATCACCTACTTCACCCATTCGCTGCGCTCCTGCTGGAACCACGGCAACGCCCATTTCCTGCGCGGCGTGCTGAGCGATCTCGTCCGCCGCGGCCATCATGTGCAGGCCCTGGAGCCGGAGGGCGCCTGGAGCCTGCATAACCTCCTCGAGGACGCCGGGCCGGCCGGGCTCGAGGCCTTCGCCCGCGCCTATCCCGCGCTGGACCCGGCCGTCTACGCGCCCGGCCGCGACCCCGCGGCGCTCTGCGCCGGGGCCGACCTCGTGATCGTCCACGAGTGGAACGACCCCGCGCTGGTCGCCGCCATCGGCGCGCTGCGTGTCGGGGGGGCGCCCTTCACGCTGCTGTTCCACGACACCCACCACCGCGCCGTCAGCGACCCCTCCGCCATGCGGGCCTTCGACCTCGACGGCTACGACGGCGTCCTGGCCTTCGGCGAGACCCTGGCGGCCGTCTACCGCGGCTGGGGCTGGGGCGAGCGGGTCTTCGTCTGGCACGAGGCCGCCGACACGCGCCTGTTCCATCCGCCTGCCGTCGAGGAAACGCGGGCCGGGCTCGTCTGGATCGGCAACTGGGGCGACGACGAGCGGAGCGAGGAACTCGAGACCTTCCTGTTCCGCCCCGCCACGGAGGCGGAGCTGCCGCTCGACGTCTACGGGGTCCGCTACCCCGAGCCGGCGCGCCGCACCCTCGCCCGCTACGGGATCGCCTACCGGGGCTGGCTGCCCAACGCCGCCGCCCCGGCGGTCTTCGCCCGGCACCTCGCCACCGTGCACGTGCCCCGCCGTTTCTACGTCACGCGCCTGCCCGGCATCCCGACCATCCGGGTGTTCGAGGCGCTCGCCTGCGGCATCCCGCTCCTGTCGGCGCCGTGGCTCGACAGCGAGCACCTGTTCACGCCGGGCGCCGACTTCCTCGCCGTGGCGGACGGCCCCGGCATGAGCGCGGCGCTCCGCGCCGTGCGCCACGACCCCGATCTGCGCGCGGCCCTGGTCCGGCACGGGCTCGAAACGATCCGGGCGCGGCACACATGCGCGCACCGGGTGGACGAGCTGCTGGCCATCCTGCGCCGGCTCGATGCCGCCCCCACCCGGACCCCCGCCCGATGAGAATCGCGTTCTACGGCTCCAGCCTGCTGTCCTCCTACTGGAACGGGGCCGCGACCTACTACCGGGGCATCATCCGCGACCTGCATCGCCGCGGCTATGCGGTCACCTTCTACGAGCCCGACGCCTTCGGCCGGCAGCAGCACCGCGACATCGACCCGCCGGACTGGGCCCGCGTCGTGGTCTATCCGGCGACGATCGAGGCCGCGCGCCGCGTGATGGCCGAGGCGGCCGAGGCCGACGTCGTGGTCAAGGCGAGCGGCGTCGGGGTGTTCGACGACGCGCTTCTGGCGGGCGTCATGGCTGCGGCCCGGCCCGAGGCGATCCGCCTGTTCTGGGACGTCGACGCCCCCGCGACGCTGGCCGAGCTGCAGGCTGCGCCGGACCATCCGATGCATGGCGCGCTGCCCGGCCTCGACCTCGTCTTCACCTATGGCGGCGGACCCCCGGTGATCGAGGCCTACGAGGCGTTCGGGGCCCGGCGCTGCGTGCCCGTCTACAACGCGCTCGATCCTGAGACCCACCACCCCGTGCCGCCCGAGGCGCGCTTTGCGGCCGACCTCTCCTTCCTGGGCAACCGCCTGCCCGACCGCGAGGCGCGGGTGGAGCAGTTCTTCCTCGAGGCCGCGGCCCGGCTGCCGGGACGCGCGTTCCTGATCGGCGGCAACGGCTGGGGCGACAAGGCGATGCCCGCCAACGTCCGCCATCGCGGGCACGTCTATACGCGCGAGCACAACGCGTTCAACACCTCGCCGCTGGCGGTGCTGAACATCGCACGGGACTCGATGGCGAGCACCGGCTATTCCCCCGCGACGCGCGTGTTCGAAGCCGCAGGGGCGGGCGCGTGCCTGATCACCGACGCCTGGGTCGGCCTCGACCTGTTCCTGAGGGAGGGCGAGGAGGTGCTGGTCGCCCGCGACGGCGCCGAGGTCGCGGCGCATGTCGAGGCCCTGACGCCCGCCCGCGCCCGCGCCATCGGGGCCGCGGCCCGCGCCCGCATCCTCGATGGCCATACCTATGCGCGGCGAGGCGCGGAGGTGGACGTCATCCTGCGGGAGCTCGCCGCCCGCAGGCGCGGGTCGGCCGCGTGAAGCTCGTGGTGCTCGGCCTCAGCCTGTCCTCCGCCTGGGGCAACGGCCACGCCACGACCTACCGCTCGCTGCTCCGGGCCTTTGCGGCGCGCGGGCACGCGGTCACCTTCCTCGAGCGCGACGTGCCCTGGTACCGGGGCCCCGCGCGCGACCTCGTCGATCCCAACTTCTGCGAACTCGTCTTCTACGACGACCTCGCCGGGCTGCAGGCCCATGGGTCGGCGATCGCCGCGGCGGACGCCGTGATGGTGGGGTCCTACGTGCCGGACGGCATCGCGATCGGCGAGCTGGTGCAGACCCAGGCGCGCGGCGCCAAGGCCTTCTACGACATCGACACGCCGGTCACGCTGGCGGCGCTCGAGGAGGGGACCTGCACCTACCTGACGGCGGCCCAGATCCCCGGATACGACGTGTACCTGTCCTTCACGGGCGGCCCGACCCTCGAGCGGCTCCGCGGCTCCTTCGGGGCCCCGGCCGCGGCCGCGCTCTACTGCTGCGCCGACCCCGCGCTCTACCGGCCCCGGCAGGACCGGACGCGCTGGGATCTCTCCTATCTCGGCACCTACAGCGACGATCGGCAGCCGACCCTGGAGCGGCTGCTGCTCGAGCCGGCCCGGCAGGCGCCGTCCCTGCGTTTCGTCGTCGCAGGATCGCAGTATCCGGACGGCCTCGCCTGGCCCTCCAACGTCGAGCGCTTTGCCCATGTGGGCCCGCACGACCACGCCGAGTTCTACGGCTCCAGCCGCTACACCCTGAACGTCACGCGGCGGGACATGGTGCGGGCCGGCTTCAGCCCGAGCGTGCGCCTGTTCGAGGCCGCGGCCTGCTCCACGCCCGTCATCTCCGATCTCTGGCCCGGGATCGAGACGTTCTTCGAGCCCGGCCGGTCGATCCTGCTGGCCGGCACGGGGGCGGACGTCCTGGCCGCCCTGCGCGATCCCGATCCCGCCCGGCCCGCCGCCATCGGCCGGGCGGCGCGCGAGGCGGTCGGGGCGGCGCATACCGCGGCCCATCGGGCGGCCCAGCTGGAGCGGGCGCTTTGGGGACCCCCGTGACAATCGCGTGAACCCGCTGCCCGGCGAAAACGTCTAGGATTGTACCTGGGCCTTGCGACAGCCGAGTCCGGGCGGCGCCGGAGGCCTGGTTCATTGACGGAAAGGATGAGCGATGCGGACGAGGGGTGAGCAGGTACTCGTCGCCGGCGGCGCGGGGTTCGTGGGATCTCACCTGTGCGAGGCGTATCTGGGGCAAGGCGCCCGCGTCGTGTGCCTCGACAACCTGCAGACGGGTCGCGCCGGCAACATCGCGGCCTTCGCGGCCGACCCGCGCTTCACCTTCGTCGAAGCCGACGTCGCCGATCCGCTGCCCAAGTCGCTCGGCGCGGCCACCCCGTTCGATCTCGTGATCAACGCCGCCTGCCCCGCCTCCCCGCCCCACTACCAGGCCGATCCGCGCCACACGCTCATGACCTGCGTGCTCGGCACCGACCAGCTGCTGGCGCTCGCCGCCCGCGACCGCGCGCGCCTGCTCATGTGCTCCACGAGCGAGGTCTACGGCGACCCGCTGGTCCATCCGCAGGTCGAGACCTACTGGGGCAACGTGAACGCGACCGGTCCGCGCGCCTGCTACGACGAGGGCAAGCGCGCCGCCGAGACGCTGTGCTTCGACGCGAAGCGAAAGGGCGCGGTCGACGTCCGGGTCGCGCGCATCTTCAACACCTACGGCGAGCGGATGCAGGTGAACGACGGGCGCGTCGTGTCGAACGTCATCTGCCAGGCGCTGGAAGGCGCGCCCATCACCATCTTCGGCGACGGCCTGCAGACCCGCTCCTTCTGCTACGTCACCGACATGGTCGAGGGCCTGATGCGCCTCGCCGCCCATGCCGGGCCGGTCGAGACCGCCGTCAACCTCGGCAATCCCAACGAGCTGACCGTGCTGGAGCTGGTGCAGAAGGTCGTCGCCCTGACCGGGACCCGGGCGCCCCTGGTGCGCCGGCCGCTGCCGGCCGACGATCCCCACCGCCGCCGCCCCGACATCGGCCTGGCCGAGCGCCTGCTCGGCTGGCGGCCGACGGTCGACCTCGACAACGGCCTTGCGCGGACGGTCGCCTATTTCGAGCGCTGCCTCGCCCCCAAGGCGGCCGGCTACGCGCGCCAGCGCGACGACGCCACCCCCGTCACCGGCTGAGGCGCGGCCGCCGTCATCGCGAGCGAAGCGCGGCGATCTATCCTCGAGCTTCCGCAGCGTCGATGGATCGCCACGGCGCTTCGCGCCTCGCGACGACGTGGGACCAGTAACGGCCGGCCTTTCAGGACGGGCGGACCAGCAGGAAAGCCTCAGCATCCCAGCTCGGGACGTCCCCCGTGCTGGCGCGCGCGAGGCGCAGGCCCGCGCCCTCGGCGAGCGCCGCCAGTGCCTGCCGGCCGGCATCGGGCCCGAGCGTGTAGGCGTAGTTGAGGATGAGGGCGCTGCCGCCGGGGCGCAGCACGCGGCCGAAGGCGGTCACGTGGTCTGCGGCCAGCGTGCCGCCCGCCTGTACGAGATAGGGGAACACGTCGGCGGCCAGCACGAGGTCGAGGCTGCGGTCGGGCACGGCCGCGAGATCGCCCTCGCTGCGCGCCACTCGGACATTGGCCAGCCCGGCGGTGCGCCGGGTGGCCTCGGCCACCATGCCGGCCGAGATGTCGAGCCCCACGATGCTGTGCAACCGGGGGGCGAGCGCGACCAGGAAGCGCCCGATGCCGCAGCCGAGGTCGAGAGCGTCGCGCCGCGAGCCGAGCAGGCCGAGCCGCTCGATGAAGGCGACGGTCTCGCGGGTGGCCGCGGCCAGCAGCGTGGGGCTGCCGAGCGAGTAGAGCGCGACGCTGGCCTCGGGCGAGGCGGCCGCCGCCCGGTCGAAGGCCGCCGCCCAGTAGCGCAGCGCCTCGTCGGGTGTCCCGGGGCGATGGTCATGGACGACGTCGGCGAGCGTCCCGCGGACGACGCCCCAGGCCTGCGGGTTGGCGGCCCAGAGGTGCCGCAGCGCCTCGAGCCGCCCGGCCCCGGCCGCGTCCGCGCCCGCGCGCCGGCGCTCGATGGCCGTCCCAAAACCGTCGCGTGCGGCGTCTTCGCTCCCGGCTTCGGCGAGGATGCGCATGAGCGCGATGCCGTCGGGCGCGCCACCCTCCGCCGCCGCCGCGATCGCCTCCTCGAGCGGGGTGGTCATCGCGGGGGCTCGAAGCGGCGCCGCTGGGTCCAGCGGTCCGCCGCGCCCCAGGCATATTTGTAGGGCTCCTGCCCCCGCAGGAAGCTGAACAGCCGGGCGCCGTCCGCCTGGGCGGCCGCGATCGCGGCGCCGATCAGCACGGTGCCGGGGCTCTCGAACGCGAAGGCGGGGTCGAACCCCCCAAGATAGGCGCAGGCCGTCCGTCCATGCTGGAGGCCGTAGTAGACGCCCGCCGCCTCCCCCTCGATGCGCAGCACCGTCATGCGCAGCAGGCCGGCCTCAAGCAGCGCGGGCGCCGCGGCGGCGTGGAAGCGGCGGACCGCGGCCTCGGCCAGCACGCCGGGCTCCCCCCGGCTGTCCCAGCGCGCGCCGTGCAGGCGGATCAGGGACGCAAGGTCGTCCGGCAGGCTGGCGGGCGTGGCCCGATCGAGCGACCAGGACCGGCGGCGCTCCAGTCGGTGGTGCGCCATCCGCCATTTGCGGCGCATGGCCGCCGGGACCGCCGCCGCGGGCGCCTCGCCGCCACCCGCCAGCCGCAGGACCGGGCAGGCGCTCTGGGCCGCGACGCTCGAGGTCCAGCCCGGCGGGCCGGGCAGGGCCAGCACCGCGGCCCCCGGTTCCGCCTCCTCGGCCGACCAGACGTCCCAGTGCGACGCCTCGCCCTCGAGCGCGGCCAGCAGGGCGGCGCCGGCCGGCTCGGCCCGCGCGGGGTCGAGCAGGACGTCGAGGCCGTCCGACAGGCCGATCCCCAGCGGCAGCAGGCGCCGGCCCCCGGGCCCATGCTCGACGTAGAGGGGCGCGAGGCCCGCCAGGCCGCCGCCGTCCCACACCGCCACGGTGAGCAGTCGGCCCGGGGCCATGAAGGGCGGCGCGTCGGGCAGGCGGGCCAGCAGGCCCGCCCAGGCGGCCGCGATGCGTTCCAGCCCCTCCGGCGTGTCGATGATCTCCGTCCTCACCGCGCCGCCGATCCGGCGAGCCGGCCGTAGAGCGCGAGATAGGCGGCGATCATCGCCGTGTCGGAGAAGAGCGCGGCCGCGACGGCGCGGCAGGTCGCCGGATCGATGGCGGCGCAGCGGGGGATCGCGGCCGCCATGCCGGCTTCGTCGCCGACCAGGAACCCGGTGCGCCCCTCCTCGATCGTCTCGGGCAGGGCGCCTTGCGCAAAGGCGATGACGGGCGTGCCGCAGGCGGCGGCCTCGCGGGCGACCAGCGAGGAGGTCTCGGGCGCGAGCGAGGGCAACAGCAGGCAGCGGGCGGCGGAAAGGAGGCGGCGCTTGCGCCTGAACCCCACCGGCCCGAGGAAGCGGCAGGCCGGGCCGAGATGGGGCCGCACGGCCTCTTCGAAATAGCGCCGGTGCTCGGGGTAGGGATAGACCTCGCCCGCGATAAGCAGCGGCACGCCGGCGCGTGCCGCGGCCGCGATGGCGATGTGCACGCCCTTCTCGGGGCAGATCCGGCCGAGCGTGAGCGCGAAGCCGCGCCTGGCGTGGATGGCCCGGAGCGCTTCGACCGGCACGCCGTTGGGGATCGTCTCGACCAGCGCCGGGGAGGGCGGGCAGGTGGCCCGCTGGGCGCCCGAGACGCAATGCAGGAAGGTTCTGGGCCGGGCGGGATGCAGGGCCTCGGCCGGATACCAGGCGCAGGGCAGGTGCAGGGTCGCGAGCGCCGGGACGCCGGCCGGCGGCAGCGTGGCCCAGAAGTCGATGCCGTGCAGGTGGACGAGGTCGACGGGCTCGCGGGCCAGCACGGCGCGCGTCGCCTCGCGGGCCTCGCGCTGCGCCGCCGCCCTGGCCGCCTCGTCGAACACGCCCTCGCGCCAGCCGATCGGCGCCAGCGTGCCGGCCACGGCCGATCCCTGCGGGGCGACCACGATCGAGCGGTGCCCGGCGCCCACCAGGGCACGGTCGAGGGTCGCAAGGATCTGCTCGGCGCCGCCGGCGGCATCCGCCGAGACCCGCGCGAGCGGGTAGCCGATGCTGAGGAGCGTCAGCCGGCGCATGGTCTGAGATTCAGACTCTTGGCGGTCGCCGCGACGCAGGCCTGCCAGGCCGGCCAGGTGAGGGACCAGCCGTGGCGCTCGTAGAGCAGGGGGCCGTCATGGGGTCGGGCGTTGAAATTGTAGGAGGGTGCGGCGCGGAACCGCTCGGCGTCGAGCGGGAAGCCGGCGAGCGTGTCGGCCTGGGTCGCATGGGCGGCGACCATGCGGGCCTTCAGGTCGCGTTCGGCGGGGGTGAGCCGACAGAGCACCTCCCCCTCAAACATAGCTCCTTCTCCCGCTCCGCGGGAGAAGGTGGCCGAAGGCTGGATGAGGGGATCCTCAGGCCCGCGGATCCCCTCATCCGCCCTGTCGGGCACCTTCTCCCGCGGGCGGGAGAAGGAGCTTTGCTGGGAGACGGGGAGGAAGCGTTGGCGGATCCAGCCGTCAGGGCCGGCGTGGTAGAACGGCATTTCGATCAGCGGCGGGCGCTCTCCGGCGAGCCGCCAGGCCGCGTGGACCGCGAAGGCGACCGCGTCGTGGTCGCCATGGCCGCCCTCATAGGCATGGGTCAGCACGAGGTCGGCGTCCGCGAGGCGCGGGCGCAACGCCTCGGCGATGGCCGCCATATGGTGCGGCGCCCGCTGGTCGCCGATGCCGAGGCCGGTCAGCCGGTCCGCCGCCACCCCGGCCAGGGCCAGGGCCAGGATCGCCTCGGCCCGGCGGGCCTCCGCATAGGCGGCCGGGGTCGCGAACCCGTGCCGGGCCGCCACCGTCTCGTCCGGGGGCGCGCCGTCCGTCACGTGAACCACGCGGACGTCGCGCAGCCGCGCCAGCAGCGCCCCGCAGCCGAGCACCTCGTCGTCCGG
>CAXUMV010000080.1:0-11113 GCA_964252065.1 uncultured Lichenihabitans sp. | reverse complement strand
TGTCGCGCAGGAAGACGTGGTAGCGCGTGAAGGAGATGCGGCTGCGCTTGTGGTAGGTCTTCAGCGAGACCACCGAGGGCACCTTGAAGGACCGGGTCGCCGAGCGGACCTCGATGTCGTAGCTCGAAATCTCGTGGACGCGGCCCTGCAGCACCGCCACCAGCGCGTCCTGCCAGCACCAGACCGAGAGCGGCCCCCAGCTCAGCGGCTGCATGTCCGCGTTGAGAACCAGGGTACAGAGATCGCTGATCGGCTTCTGGTACCCCATCAGGCACCGCCCCGCCGAACGTCGAAGCGGCCCCCCTCGGATCCGATCGCGAGACCCTTCAAATTGCGCGCCTTTCAAGCACCGGCTGCATCCGCCCATCCCTGCCAGATCAGGGAAGCATAACGTCGATGACGCCCGTGTGAAAGCCCACGGCCGGCGAGGCCTCCAGGACGCTACCGGGTCGGGACCGGCACCTCGCCGCGATAGTCGTAGAAGCCGCGGTTCGTCTTGCGCCCGAGCCAGCCCGCCTCGACATATTTGACCAGCAGCGGACAGGGCCGGTACTTGGAATCGGCGAGGCCCTCGTGCAGCACCTGCATGACGCCCAGGCAGGTGTCGAGCCCGATGAAGTCGGCGAGCTGCAGCGGCCCCATCGGGTGGTTGGCGCCGAGCCGCATCGCGGTGTCGATGGCGTCCACCGACCCGATGCCCTCGTGAAGGGTGTAGACCGCCTCGTTGATCATCGGGAGCAGGATGCGGTTGACGATGAAGGCGGGGAAATCCTCCGACACCGTGGGCGTTTTGCCCAGATGCTCGATGAAGGCCTTGGCCTTCTCGAAGGTGGCGGGATCGGTCTGGATGCCGCGGATCAGCTCGACGAGCTGCATGCGCGGCACGGGGTTCATGAAGTGGATGCCGATGAAGCGCTCGGGGCGGTCTGTGGCCGAGGCGAGCCGCGTGATGGAGATCGAGGAGGTGTTGGACGCGACCATCGCGTCCGGCCTGAGCATCGGGCAGAGGGTCGCGAACACGCGGCGCTTGACAGCCTCGTTCTCGGTCGCGGCCTCGATCACGAGGTCGCAGTCGGCCAGATCGGCATAGCTGCTGGTCGCCACGATCCGCCCGAGCGCCCGGTCGCGGTCGGCCGCCGAGACCTGGTCCTTCTGGACCATGCGGGCCATGACGCCGTGGATGGTCGCGAGCCCCGCCTTCAGCCGCTCCTCGGAGACGTCGTTGAGCACGACGTCGTAGTCGGCGAGCGCCACCACATGGGCGATCCCGGTGCCCATCTGGCCCGCGCCGACGATGCCGATCCTGTGAAATGCGTCCGTCATGGCTTCGGCCCCAGTCCGATGGGTAACGCGGCCGGCCGCCGACCCGATCCGCCGATGCTTATCGCCTCTGCCGGGCGCATCATCAACGCTGCGCTCCGGTCGGGGCCGCCGCCGCGCAACTCCCGCACAAGCCGCTGAAGGTCAAGACCGCGCTGCGGATCGCAAGACCATGCCGCGCGTTCAGCCCCGCGATGTCGCCCGCCGGCACGTCATAGTCGATATCCGCAACCCCGCCGCAGCCCGCGCAGAGGAAATGGGCGTGGCCGGTCCGGGCCGGCTCGTAGAGCACCGAGGTCGTGCCCGGCACCCGCACCGCATGGATCAGCCCGGCGGCGCAGAGCCGGTCCAGCGCCCGGTAGACGGTGGAGACCCCGATCGAGGCCTGGCGCCTTCGCGCCGAGGCATAGACGTCCTGCGCCGGCACGTGCTGCCCGGGCGGCTGGGCGCTCACGAGATCGAGCACCAGACGGGTGTTCTTCGGCAGTCTCGGAGCAGGCTCGGCTGTCGACATCGCTTTGGCTCACCCCGGGGTGGCGGACCCGATCGGCCGCCTTGCCTCGCCCTTCAAAATGATTATGGTTCCCATTCTCAGCCAAACGGCCCCGCAGGGCAAGCGGACCCTTTGGCGCCCCTCGGGAGGAGCCCCCATGAGTGACGACAAGGCCGTTCTGACGACCCGCCAGGGTCATCCGGTGCGCGACAACCAGTCGACCCGCACGGTCGGCGAGCGCGGCCCGGCGACGCTCGAAAACTACCAGTTCATCGAGAAGATCACCCATTTCGACCGCGAGCGCATCCCCGAGCGCGTGGTGCACGCCCGCGGCGCCGGCGCCCATGGCTGGTTCGAGGCCTACGGCACCATCGGCAAGGAGCCGGCCTCCAAGTATACCCGCGCCCGCGTGCTGAACGAGGTGGGCGTCAAGACGCCCATGTTCGTGCGCTTCTCGACGGTGGCGGGCGCCAAGGAGAGCCCCGAGACCGAGCGCGACCCGCGCGGGTTCGCGGTCAAGTTCAAGACGCTCGACGGCAACTGGGATCTCGTCGGCAACAACCTCAAGGTGTTCTTCATCCGGGACGCCTTGAAGTTTCCCGACATGATCCACGCCTTCAAGCCCGATCCCGTGACCAACCGGCAGGAGGCCTGGCGCTTCTTCGACTTCGTGGGCATGCACCCCGAATCCCTGCACCTCGTCACCTGGCTGAAGTCGCCCTGGGGCATCCCGGCCAACTACCGCGAGATGGAAGGGTCGGGGGTCAACACCTACAAGCTCGTCAACGACCAGGGCGTCGCCCACCTCTGCAAGTTCCATTGGCAGCCCAAGCAGGGCGTGCGGAATCTCACGACCGCGCAGGCGCGCGAGATCCAGGCCAAGGACGTCGGCCACGCGACGCGCGACCTCTACGACAACATCGCGGCCGGCAACTTCCCCGAGTGGGAGTTCTGCGTGCAGATCATGCCCGACGGGCCGAACGACCACCTGTCGTTCGATCCGCTCGACGACACCAAGCGCTGGCCCGAGGACCAGTTCCCGCTGCTGCCGGTCGGCCGCATGGTGCTCGACCGGGCGCCCTCGAACTTCTTCGCGGAGGTCGAGCAGTCGGCCTTTGGCACCGGCGTCCTGGTCGACGGCATCGACTTCTCCGACGACAAGATGCTGCAGGGGCGCACGCTCAGCTACTCGGACACCCAGCGCTATAGGGTCGGCCCCAACTACCTGCAGCTGCCGATCAACGCGCCCCAGGCCGGCGCCCGCCCCTTCACCAACCAGCGCGACGGACAGATGACCTTCGCGGTCGACGGCGGCCACAACCCCAACGTCAACTACGAGCCGAGCGTGCTGGGGCAGAGCCTCAAGGAGGCGCCCAAGCCCGCGCAGGACTACCGGCAGCCGGTCGAGGGCCATCTCGGCCGCTACCAGACGAGCCGCTGCGAGGACGACTACGCCCAGGCGGGCCTGCGCTACCGCACCTTCGAGACCTGGGAGCGCGACGACCTGATCGACAACCTCGTCGGCGACATGAAGCAGTGCCCGGAGGCCATCCAGCTGCGGATGGTCTGGCACTTCTGGCATTGCGACGAGGATTACGGCCGCCGCGTCGCGGCAGGCGCCGGCATCGACCTCGAGAAGGCCAAGGCCCTGCCGCCCCTGCCCGGCCGCCCCGCCCCGGGCCAGCGCTTCGCGCATCCGACCTACACGGACGGCACCGAAGAGGCGCCGATGACCCGCCAAGCCGCGGAGTAGGCCCACGGCCATGCCCTTCTCCCGCGGCGCGGGAGAAGGGATCATGTCGCGCGACGCCGCCGTCGGCGGAGCAGGACGGTCGCAAGAGCGAACAGCAGCGCCGAGACCGCGTAGGGCGCCCCGGGAAACACGAAGGGCGCCATCGGGCTGGTGAAGGCCGCGAAGGTCTGCGTCATCACGAAGGGGCCGACGATCGAGGCGATGCCCTGCAGGCTCGCCACCGCGCCCTGGAGCTCGCCCTGCTGCTCGGGCGCGACCTCGTGCGACATCATGGCGTTGACGGCCGGCATGGCGATGCCCTGCAGCGAGCCCACCACGATCAGCACGTAGACCATCCAGCCCTCGGTCGCCGCCGCGAAGCCGATCGCCGACAGGCAGGCGACCGTCAGGCTCGCGACCGCGGCCCGCCACTCGCCGACGCGGCGGATGATCGGACTGACCAGCGCCCCCTGCACGACCGCCGAGGTGACGCCCACCAGCGCCAGGGACAAGCCGATCTGCTTCTCGGTCCAGCCGTAGCGGGCGATGGCCGCAAAGGCCCAGACCGACACGTAGACCGACTGCGCGAGGAAGAAGAGCACCAGCGAGACCGCCCAGCGCAGGAGCATGGGATGGCGGCGCAGCGACACGAGCGCCCCGAACGGGTTGGCCCGCCGCCAGCGCAGCCGCCGGCGGTTGTCGGGATGCAGCGATTCGGGCAGGGCCACGAGGCCGAAGGCGAAGTTGGCCAGGGACAGCGCGGCCGCGGCATAGAAGGGCACGCGCGGCCCGTAGGCGCCGAGCAGCCCCCCGACAGCCGGCCCCAGCACGAAACCGACCCCGAACGCCGCCCCGATATAGCCGAAAGCGCGCGCGCGGTGCTCGGGCGGGGTGATGTCGGTCACATAGGCGTTGGCGGTGGTGTAGGAGGCCCCGCAGAGCCCCGCCACGATGCGCCCGACGAACAGCCAGCCGATGGTGGGGGCGTAGGCCGTCACGAGGTAGTCGAGCCCGAGTCCGAGGATCGACACCAGCAGCACCGGCCGCCGCCCGAAGGCATCGGACAGGTTGCCGACCAGGGGACCGAACAGGAACTGCATGGCCGAATAGGCCACGAAGAGCCAGCCGCCGATGATGGACGCCTCCGAGAGGTCGGTCTGGGCGATGGCCCGGATCATCTGGGGCAGCACCGGCACGACGATGCCGATCCCCATCATGTCGAGGAGCACGGACAACAGAATGACCGCGAGCGCCCGTCGATCGGCGACGGGCGACCGGTCTTGGGCGGCGACGGTCATGGGCGACCGCTTACAGCAGGCCGGCCGCAAGCGCCACGGTGCCCGGCCCGATAGTTGTCCAAGATGCTAAAGCGCGTCCCGGCTCCGGGCGCCCCGGCGAGGGTCGGATGTCATGCGGCCCGCTTGGCCTCGATGGCGTCCCAGATCGTCGCCGCGAGATCCGGCCCGCCGAGCCGCCGGATGGCGCGCAGGCCGGTGGGCGAGGTCACGTTGATCTCGGTCAGGTGGCCGTCGATGACGTCGATGCCGGTGAACAGCAGCCCGCGGCGGCGGAGTTCGGGGCCGATCGCGGCGCAGATCTCGCGCTCGCGCGGGGTCAGCTCGGTCGCCCCCGCGGCCCCGCCCCGCACCATATTGGAGCGGATGTCGTCCCCGGCGGGCACGCGGTTGACCGCGCCGGCCGGCTCGCCGTCGACGAGGATGATCCGCTTGTCCCCGTCCACCACGGCCGGCAGGAAGCGCTGCACCACCCAGGGCTCGCGGAACGTGACGGAGAAGAGGTCGAACAGCGAGCCGAAATTGGGGTCGCGCCGGGTCACCTTGAACACGGCGGCGCCGCCGTTGCCGTACAGCGGCTTCATGACGACGTCGCCGTGCTCGGCCCGGAAGGCCTCGATGGCCTGGCGGTCCCGCGACACCAGGGTCGGCGGCATCAGGGCCGGGAAGTCGAGCACGAACAGCTTCTCGGGGGCGTTGCGCACGCCCGCGGGGTCGTTCACCACCAGAGTCCCTGGATGCACCCGCTCGAGGAGATGGGTCGAGGTGATGTAGGCGAGGTCGAAGGGCGGGTCCTGGCGCAGCAGGACGACGTCGACGCTGTCGAGCCCCGCGACCGCGGCCTCGCCCAGCGTGAAGTGGTCGCCCGCCTGGTCGCGCACCGTGAGCGGCTGCAGGGGCGCCAGGAGATCCGGGCCGCGCTGCGACAGGCCCTCGGGGGTATAGTAGAACAGCCGGTGACCGCGCCGCTGCGCCTCGAGGAGCAGGGCGAAGGTCGAGTCGCCGACGATGTTGATGCGGTCGATCGGGTCCATCTGGACGGCGACGGTGAGGGCCATGGGCGTGACTTCTGAGCAGGGGAGCCGGCGGCGGCATTCCGGCGCACTGCACATGCCCGCCTAGGCTTCGTCAACCATGCGGACTGCGCCGGGCAGAGCTTCACCGGATCCCGTGGCCGTGCGCGGCTTGCTCTTCGGGCCGATATCGTTTTCCCTCGGCAAAACCCTTCAAACCTGCACGGTCGGCAACGATATGGGCGAGGACGGGCTGAGGAGCGGACGATGGCGGTGAGCTGGGACGAGTGGGAAGTGCCGGCCCACGGGCAGCCGCGGGCCGAGGACTACGGGTTCGACCTCGAGCGGACGCTCTCTGCCGTGGTGGCCGTGTCGGCGCGCGTGCCGGACGACGCCTTCACGGCCGAGACGCTCGGCACCGAGCGGGCCGGCAACGGCGTGCTGATCCGCGACGACGGCATCGTGCTGACCATCGGCTACCTGATCACCGAGGCCGAGGAGGTCTGGCTGACCACCGTCACGGGCAAGGTCGTGCCCGGCCACGTGATCGCCATCGACCAGAACACCGGCTTCGGCCTGGTGCAGGCGCTCGGCCGGCTCGACGTGCCGGCCATCAAGCTCGGCGACTCGGCGCGCGTGATGCCGGGCGAGCGGGTGCTGGTCGGGGGCGCGGGCGGGCGCACCAAGTCCGTCGCCGCCAAGGTGCTGGCCCGCCAGGAGTTCGCGGGC
Source organism: uncultured Lichenihabitans sp. (assembly GCA_964252065.1). Classification (GTDB taxonomy): domain Bacteria; phylum Pseudomonadota; class Alphaproteobacteria; order Rhizobiales; family Beijerinckiaceae; genus Lichenihabitans. The sequence continues at coordinate 4,531 of CAXUMV010000080.1, read as the reverse complement.
TACTGGGAATACCTCATCGACGACGCCTTCTTCACCGCGCCCGCCCACCCCCATTGGGGCGGCACGGCCATGATCGGGGAAAGCGGCGAGCTGATCGGCATCGGCTCGCTGCAGCTGCAGCACGAGACCGCGAGCGGCAAGGTGTCGCCCATGAACATGATGGTGCCCATCGAGTTCCTCGAGCCCATCCTCGACCGCCTGCTGGCCCAGGCGCCCGGGCCCTCGCCCCGCCCCTGGCTCGGGGTGTTCGTGTCGGAGGACGACGACCGGATCGTGGTGGTGGGGCTGGCGGGCAACGGCCCGGCTCGCAGGGCGGGGCTGCGGCCCGGCGACGCCATCCTGGCCGTCGACGGCAACCGCTTCGACAGCCTGTCGGGCTTCTACCGGCGGCTCTGGGCACAGGGCGAGGCGGGCGTCGACGTGCCGCTCACCCTGGAGCGCGAAGGCGACGTGTTCGAGGTGCGCATCGCCTCGGGCGACCGGCGGCGGTTCCTGAAGGCCCCGCGGCTGCACTGACGCCCGGTCGGCATGGACGCCTGTTCGACAGTTCTGACGAGCGGCATCGAAAAAAACCAGCACCGGGCGTCCGTGTCGTCTTCGCGAGCGCAGCGAAGCGATCCATAGTCGCGCGCACCCACCGGAGCCTCGATCGCCACGGCGCTCATGCGCCGTCGCGACGACGGACCAGGGTGGCTTTGCCGGATGGAGGATCCCTGGTCGTGACGTCGAAAGCCCGCTACCGGGGCATTTTCCCCGTGGTCCCCACCACCTTCGACGAGCGGGGCGCGCTCGACCTCGCGAGCCAGCGCCGCTGCGTCGACTTCATGATCGAGGCGGGCTCGGACGGCCTGTGCATCCTGGCGAACTTCTCCGAGCAGTTCGTCCTCTCGGACGCCGAGCGCGACACGCTGACCACCGCGATCCTCGCGCATGTGCGCGGCCGCGTGCCGGTCATCGTCACGACGACCCACTTCTCGAGCGCCGTGTGCACCGAGCGCAGCCGCCGGGCGCAGGCGGACGGGGCCGCCATGGTCATGATCATGCCGCCCTATCACGGAGCCACCATCCGTGTGCCGGAAGCCGGCATCCTGGGCTTCTTCGAGGCGGTGTCGGACGCCATCTCGATCCCGATCATGGTGCAGGACGCGCCCGTCAGCGGCACGGCCCTGTCGGCGCCGTTCCTGGTCCGCATGGCGCGCGAGATCGAGAACCTCGCCTATTTCAAGATCGAGACGCCCTTCGCGGCCGGCAAGCTCCGCGAGCTGGTCGAGCTCGGCGGCGACGCCGTCGAGGGCCCGTGGGACGGCGAGGAGGCGATCACCCTGATGGCCGACCTCGATGCGGGCGCGACGGGCAGCATGACGGGCGGCGCCTTTCCGGACGGCATCGGCCCCATCGTGCACGCCTTCGCGGACGGCCGGCGCGAGGAGGCGATACAGCGCTACGAGCGCTGGCTGCCGCTCATCAACGTCGAGAACCGCCAGTGCGGGCTGCTGGCCGCCAAGGCGCTGATGAAGGAAGGCGGCGTGATCGCCTGCGAGGCGCCGCGCGCGCCTCTCGCGCCGCTGCACCCCATGACCCGCCGGGGGCTCGTCGAGGTCGCCCGCAGGCTCGACCCGATGGTCCTGCGCTGGGGCCGCTGAGGACCGCTCGCCCCATGTGGACAGGTGGCGTCGACGCCTGATCGCGGCCGCACCCGCGCCCTATACTCCCCCTGGGCATCAGCGGAAGGACGGATCATGGCCAAGGAGATTCTGTGCGGCTTCGGCGTCGACGTGGACGCGGTCGCGGGTTGGCTCGGCTCCTACGGCGGCGAGGACTCGCCGGACGACATCTCGCGCGGCCTGTTCGCCGGCGAGGTCGGCAGCCCGCGGCTGCTGAAGCTCTTCGAGCGCTTCGGGATCAGGACCACCTGGTTCATCCCCGGCCATTCGATCGAGACGTTCCCGGCCGAGATGAAGGCGGTCGCCGAGGCCGGCCACGAGATCGGCATCCACGGCTACTCGCACGAGAACCCGATCGCCATGACGCGGGACCAGGAGATCGCGGTGCTGGACCGCTGCATCGATCTGGTCACCCAGCTCTCGGGCAAGCGGCCGACCGGCTATGTGGCGCCGTGGTGGGAGTTCTCGACCGTCACCAACGAGCTGCTGCTGGAGCGCGGCATCAAGTACGACCATTCGCTGATGCACCACGACCACCAGCCCTACTACGTGCGGGTGGGCGATAGCTGGACCAAGATCGATTATTCCAAGAAGCCTTCCGACTGGATGGTGCCGCTGAAGCGCGGACACGAGACGGACCTCATCGAGATCCCGGCCAGCTGGACCCTCGACGACCTGCCTCCGATGATGTTCATCAAGAAGGCGCCCAACAGCCACGGCTTCGTGAACCCGCACGACATCGAGCAGATGTGGCGCGACCAGTTCGACTGGGTCTACCGGGAATACGACTACGCGGTGTTCCCCATCACCATCCACCCCGACGTCTCGGGACGGCCGCACGTGCTCATGATGCTCGAGCGGCTCTACGCGCACATGATCCGGCATCCCGGCGTCAAGTTCGTCACGATGGACGAGATGGCGGACGACTTCGCCCGGCGCTCCCCCCGCAAGCCGTAGCGCGCCGGCCCTCGTCCTCACCTGTGGCGAGGCGAAACGAACAAGCGAGCCCCTTCGCGGGTTTGTGCCGCAGACGGGACAGCGTCCCCGTGGGGAGAACGGACATGGATGTGGATCGAATCAAGGGCGCGGCCCGGACGAGCTACGGCCGGCTGCAGGAGGATTACGGACGCCTGTCGGGCGACGGGACGGCCGAGATCCGCGGCGCCCGCGAGCAGGCCCAAGGCCGCACCCAGGAGTTCTACGGGCAGGCCAAGGACAACCTGCGCGAGGCCGTCGACCGCGCCTCGTCCTACGCCGAAAGCGCCTACGACGAAGGACGCCGGCGCGTCGATCGCGGCGCCGGAGCGCTCAATGCCCAGGTCGAGGTCAATCCGGTGATGTCGATCCTGATCGCCTGCGCGGTGGGCTACCTGCTGGGCTTTGCGGTCCGCACGAGCCGCCGCTGATGCAGCGGCAGGCTCGTCGTCGGGACCGGCTTGCCGATCATCGGCGTTCTGCCAAGACAGCGGAGTGGATCCGCCAATCTTCGGCTCGTTTCTCTTCCCTAGACTTGGACCGCTTCGAGCGACTTCCTGTTCGTTGTTGGGCGCCAATATGCATAGCCATTCGGCGGACGCAAGGCTGCCATCGCAAGATTGCATGTTAAATCGTCTTATAGCGCTGCGTGGTGAATGGTCCGGTGCGGAAGTCCGGCTCGATCGGCGGTGGTTTTGGCTCGAGACGCGCCATTCCGGGCGCCGGGTGATAAGGGTGCGGACCGATGCCACGCTGCGCCCAGGACGACCGGTGTCGAGTGCCGGGGCCGTCTTTGCGAGCGCAGCGAAGCAATCCATCTCCCGGGCATCGGGACGTCGCACGGATCGCCACGGGGCCGAGGCGCCTCGCGATCACGGACCGGGAGAGCTCAACGAAGTGCAGGAGCGTCTGATGCCGAGCTATGATCGGGACAACATCTTCGCCAAGATCCTGCGCGGCGAACTGCCGTGCCATCGCGTCTTCGAGGACGAGGTGGCGCTCGCCTTTCTCGACATCATGCCGCGCGTCGAGGGACACGTGCTGGTCATCCCCAAGCAGCCGAGCCGGACGCTGCTGGACGCCGACCCCGCCGACCTTGCGGCCCTGATGCCCCGCGTCCAGCGCGTCGGCCGCGGCGTCGTCCGGGCCACCAACGCGGCCGGCCTGACGCTGCATCAGTTCAGCGAGGACGCGGGCGGCCAGATGGTGTTCCACCTGCATGTCCACCTGCTGCCGCGCCAGCCGGGGGTCCCGCTCAGGCCGCCGGGCGGACCCGCGGAACACCCCGACGTTCTGGCCGCCCTGGCCCAGCGCATCGCCCAGGCGATCGACTGAGAGGACCTGATCACCATGGCACGCGTCGCATTTCTGGGCCTGGGCGTCATGGGCTTCCCCATGGCCGGGCATCTCAAGGCCAAGGGCCACGAGGTCGTGGTGTACAACCGCACGGAGGCCAAGGCCCGCGCCTGGACTGACCGGCATGGCAGGGAGGCGGCCGGCACGCCGGCCGCGGCGGCCCGCGACCGGGAGATCGTCTTCGCCTGCGTCGGCAACGACGACGACCTGCGCAGCGTGACGACGGGTCCCGACGGGGCTTTTGGGGCGATGGCGAAGGGCGCGGTCTTCGTCGACCACACGACCGCCTCCGCCGACGTCGCGCGCGCCCTGTTCCGGGACGCGGCCGGCGCGGGCTTTTCGTTCGTCGACGCGCCGGTCTCGGGTGGCCAGGCCGGCGCCGAGAACGGCGCGCTCACCGTCATGTGCGGCGGCGAGGAGGCGGCCTACGGGACCGTGGAACCCGTGATCGGCGCCTATGCCAAGGCCTGCCGCCGCATGGGGTCGTCCGGTGCCGGGCAGCTCACCAAGATGGTCAACCAGATCGCCATCGCGGG
>CAXUMV010000079.1:0-11179 GCA_964252065.1 uncultured Lichenihabitans sp. | reverse complement strand
ATTCTTTGGCGACCAGGTTCATGCCGTCGCGCAGCGGGGTGACCAGCGCCCCGGCCGACATCCGGAACAGGGCCGCGAGCTCGGTGCGCGAGTAGGGCCGGTTCACGTAGCGGATGGGCGTCCAGTCCGCTTCGCCGTAGGTGCCGTTCACGTCGCCCACCACCTCGTTCACGGTGCGCACCATGGTCTCGTACTCGGGGATTTCCTCCCGGCTCTTGGGCGTGATCTGCAGCAGCGAGACCTTGCCCCGGACCTCGGGTTCGGTCGACAGGAAGTGCCCGAAGGACTCGAGCCGGTGCATGATGCCCTTGGAGTAGTCGAGCCGGTCGACCCCGATGAACTGCGCCCGCCCGTTGAGGCTCTCGGTGACGCGCTGCACCAGCGGCGAGTTCGCGTTCACGCGGGCGAGCTCGGCATAGTCCTTGGTCTCGATCGCGACCGGGAAGGCTCCGATGCGGGTGACGCGGCCGTCGACCGAATAGGCCAGCCCGTCGCGGCTGACGGTCGCCTTGGACATGCCGAGGTAGCGTCCGTAGTTCGCCCGGTCGTTCTCGGTCTGGAAGCCCACGAGGTCGTAGTGGCTGAGCACGCCCAGGCTCTGCTCCTGGCGCGGGATGGTGAACAGCAGATCCGGCGGCGGACAGGGAATGTGGAGGAAGAAGCCGATCGGGTTGTTGAGGCCGCGCTGGCGCAGCTCGCGGGCGAGCGGGATCAGGTGGTAGTCGTGCACCCAGATGATGTCGTCGGGCTCGACCAGCTTGACGAGCTGGTCGGCGAACAGGCCGTTGACGCGCAGGTAGCCGGTGAGGTCGGAGCGGTTGAACTCCGCAAGATCGACCCGGTAGTGCAGTATGGGCCACAGGACCCGGTTGGCGAAGCCGTTGTAGTATTCCTGGTAGTCGGCGGTCGACAGGTCGGTGACGACATAGGTGATGTTGTTGCGCACCGCGACCGTGGGGGTCAGGTCGGGATCGTCGTCGACCTTGCCGCTCCAGCCGAACCAGATGCCCTCGCGGTCCTTGAGCGCGGCATGCACCGCGACCGCGAGCCCGCCGGGCGGGGCCGACTTGCCCGGCTCCGGCACCACCACCCGGTTGGAAACGATGACGAGCCGACTCACCAAGCGTCCTCCCAGCTCTGCGACAGGCGCATCGCCGAATTGATGATGCCGGCCATCGAGTAGGTCTGGGGGAAGTTGCCCCAGAGCTGGCCGGTCGCGGCGTGGAGGTCCTCGGTCAGAATGCCGAAATGGTTGCGGTGGGCCAGGATGTCGGCGAAGCGCTCCCGCGCCTCCTCGCGCCGGCCGACCTGCGCCAGGGCATCGACATACCAGAAATTGCAGACCAGGAACGCCGTCTCGGGCAGGCCGAAGTCGTCAGCGGCCGTGTAGCGCATGATCTTGCCGTCCAGCATCAGCTCGCGGCCGGTCAGCTCCAGCGTCTTGATGAAGCGCTCGTCGGTCGCGGGCAGCAACCCGAGCTCGGGCAGGAGCAGGTTGCTGGCGTCGAGCTCGGGCTGCCCGAACGCGCCCGTGAGGGCGCCGCGCTCGGGGCTCCAGGCCCGCTCGAGGATGATCTCGCGCAGCCGGGCCGCCTCGGCCCGCCAGCTCGCCGCCTCGCTCTGCAGGCCGAGCCGGCCGGCGATGCGGCCGAGCCGGTCGCAGGCGGCCCAGCACAGCGCCGCCGAATAGGTGTGCACGCGCGTTCGGCCGCGGTACTCCCACAGCCCGGCGTCCGGCTCGAGCGCGAAGCGGGAGGCTTGGCGGCCGAGCTGCTCGAGGCGGCGGAACAGGGCCTCGTCCCCCATGCGGGGCAGCCGCTCGTCCACGAACATCTGCGTCGCCCCGAGCACCACGCTGCCGTAGACGTCGTGCTGCACCTGGATCACGGCCTCGTTGCCGACGCGCACCGGCTTGTTCTTCTTGAAGCCCTCGAGGTTGGGGGCGATCCACTCGTCGAGCGGCGTGCCCGGGATGATGGAGTGCACCGGGGCGAGGTACTTGTCGCCCGGGATCGCGAGATTGGTGATGTATGTGATGTACTGTTCCATGGTCTGGGTGGCACCCAGCCGGTTCAGCGCATGGACGACGAAGAAGGCGTCCCGCAGCCAGCAGTAGCGGTAGTCCCAGTTGCGGGTCGAGCCGTCCGCCTCGGGGATGGAGGTCGTGTGCGCCGCGACGATGGCGCCGGTCTCCTCGTAGGAGCACAGCTTGAGCGTGATCGCGGCCCGGGTGACCGCGGTCTGCCATTCGTAGGGCAGCGCGAGATAGCGCACCCAGTCGAGCCAGTACTCCCGCGTGCGGTCGAGGAAGTCCCGGCTCGTCGCCTCGAGGCCGCTGAGGAAGGGCTCGTCGGGCCCGAACACCAGCGTCAGGGTCTTGTTGAGCGCGAAGCTGACCTCGTGCTCGATGTAGGAGAGCGGCGCGTCCGTGGTCAGGCGCACCACATGGGTGCCCCCGACATAGCGGATGTGGTTCGAGCCGCTCGCGACGTCGGTGACCGGGCGGCCGTAGTCGTAGGTCGGCCGGACCCGGATGGTGATGCGCGGCAGCCCCTCGATGGGCTCGATCCGCCGCACGATCTGCGAGGGCCGGAAGACACGCTCGTAGCGCTTGAAGCGCGGCATGAAGTCGGTGATGCGGACCTTGCCGCCATGCTGGTCGGTGAGGACCGTCTCGAGGATCGCGGTGTTGCGCAGGTAGGCGGCTTCGCTCGACACCTGGTCGGCAAGCACCACGTCGGCGAACCCCTTCTCGTCGTCCCCCGCCAGCAGGCGCGAGAAGACGGGGTTGGAGTCGAAGCGCGGCGTGCACCACCAGACGATCCTCGCCTGCATGTCCACCATCGCGGCGACGTGGCAATTGCCGATCAGGGCATAGTCGAGGTTGCCCGGTCCATCCTGTGTCATGCCGGCGTCATCTCCCTGCCTGCGAGCCGTCCTACCCAATCGCGAACGGCCGAGGGGCTGTCAAAGGTTCCGGTGGTGCCGGCGATAGGGCGTCCCACCCCGTAAGCCGCGCCCCCGGCCGCGATGGCGGCCGCAAAGCCCGGACGGTCGGTGACGTCGTCGCCCACGAAGATGGGGGTCCGGCCGCGGAACGGCGGATCGGCCAGGAAGCGGCGGACCGCCTCGCCCTTGTCGAAGCCCGGCCGCTTCAGCTCGAAGACGAAATGACCCGGCAGCAGGACCATGGCGGCCTCGGCCTGCCGCGCCACCAGGGCGCGGAGGGCCGCGAGCAGCGCCTCGCCGGCCGCCGGCACGGCCCTGTAGTGCACCGCGAGGCTGAAGCGCTTGTCCTCGACGAAGATGCCGGGGAAGTCGCGCAGCACGCCGGCGAGATCCCGGCGCACCGGCTGGGGCACCGCGGCCCCCGGCAGGTGGCTGACCGCCATCTCGGGCGACAGGCGCATCTCGGCCCCGTGCACCCCGCTGGCCCGCAGCCGCAGGGGCCGGAACAGGGCGTCGAGCTGCTCGATCGCGCGGCCGCTGACCAGCGCGAGCGCGCCATCCAGCGCCTCGCTCGCCCGCTCGAGGTCGGCCACCAGCGACGGCGGCACGACGACGGCTTCGGGCCGGGCCGCGATCTCGATCAGCGAGCCGTCCACGTCCAGGAACAGGCAGATCCGCGCCGGCGCATGCGGCGGCGCAGCCCCCGCCCATCCGGCGACGGCTTCGCTCGTGTCCCGGTCGGACGGATCCTTGTCGGACAACACCACGCGCATGCGCCTCCTGGGCCACCCAATGCTTGAGCTCGGCCGTGTGTTGCGTTGCGGAACAAACATTCTCGCCGATGCGTTCGGAACACTGCCGTCCCATCGTCCAGACGTGTTGCGGAGTCCTTGCGATGAGAATTGCCCAGATCGCACCCCTGATGGAAAGCGTTCCGCCGCGGCTCTACGGCGGCACGGAGCGGATCGTCTCCTGGCTGACCGAGGAACTGGTGGCCCAGGGGCACGACGTGACGCTGTTCGCCAGCGGGGACAGTATCACGGCAGCCAACCTCATGGCCTGCACGCCCGAGGCCATCCGCCTGTCGGAGACGATGAAGGACTGGCTGCCCCACTACATCATGATGAGCGACCGGGTGCACCGGCTGGCCGACAGCTTCGACGTCCTCCACTTCCACATCGACATGGTCCACGTGCCCCTGTTCCGCGGGCTGGAGCACAAGACCATCACGACCCTGCACGGCCGCCAGGATCTGCCCGACCTCTGGCCCTTCTATCGGGCCTTTCCGCGGATGCCGCTGGTCTCGATCTCGGACTCGCAGCGGGCGCCGATCCCGGAGGCCAACTTCGCCGGCACCATCATGCACGGCCTGCCGGCCGACCTGCACCGGCCGAACTACGACCCGCGCGGCGGCTACCTCGCCTTCCTGGGCCGCATCTCGGCCGAGAAGCGGCCCGACCGGGCCATCGCGCTCGCCAAGGCGATCGGCATCCCGCTCAAGATCGCCGCCAAGGTCGACAAGGCGGACGAGAAGTATTTCCGCGAGGTCATCCATCCCATGATCGAGGGCGACAGCCTGGTCGAGTTCATCGGGGAGGTCGACGAGCGCTCCAAGACCGCCTTCCTGGGCGAGGCCCGGGCGCTCCTGTTTCCCATCGACTGGCCGGAGCCCTTCGGCCTCGTGATGATCGAGGCCATGGCCTGCGGCACCCCGGTCCTGGCCTTCCGGTGCGGGTCCGTGCCCGAGGTGATCGACGACGGGCTGACGGGCCGGATCGTGGACTCGATGCCCGAGGCGATCACCGCGCTGCCGGACGTGCTCGGGCTCGACCGCCGGGCGATCCGCCGGCAGTTCGAGGAGCGCTTCACGGCGCGGCGCATGGCGCAGGACTACGTGGCTCTCTACCGGCGGCAGGCCGCTCTCGCCTTCCCGCTCCGCAGCAAGGTGCTCGAGGCGGCCGACCTGTCGCTCGACGCGATGGTGCCGATCGTCGCCAAGCCCCTGAACAAGGGCGTGAAACTGCAATGACGGATGCCCTCTCCGCCGAGCGGGGAACCGACAAGGTGGACCCGGCTCCCGAGCAGGGTCAGTTCTACATCACCGCGACAGGCCCCTCCTCGCGGCCGCGCCACACCCTCAAGCACGGCGACACCTTTGCCGTCTTCGATGCCCATGGCGATGTCGGCGCCTCGGCCGGCGGCCCCGACGGGGTGTTCAACCACGACACGCGCTACCTGTCGCGGCTCGAGCTCCTGATCAACGGCATGCAGCCCCTGCTGCTTGGCGCGACCGTGCGCGACGACAACGTCGCCATGTCGGTCGACCTGACCAACGCCGACGTGTACCGCGACGGCGTCATCGTCCTGCCCCGCGACACGATCCACGTCGTGCGGACCATCTATCTCTGGGAAGGGGTCGCGCATCAGCGCATCCACGTGATGAACCACGGCGACAAGGCGGTCGAGTTCACGCTGTCGCTGGTGTTCGGCGCCGACTTCTCCGATCTGTTCGAAGCCCGCGGCGGCCGGCGCAAGGCGCGGGGGACGCAGACCCAGGCCCTCCAGGGCGACAGCGCGGTCCGCTACACCTATGCCGGCCTCGACGGCACGACGCGACGCATGGTGTTCGCCCTGACCCCGGCGCCGACCACGCTGGTGGAAAGCGCGGCGACCTATGCGCTGTCGCTCGCCTCGGGCGCCGCGGCGACCCTCTTCCTGTGCGCCGAGTGCCACGGGCTGTCCGAGCCGCAGCCGCGGTCCTTCTTCAAGGGCTTCATCGACGCCAACCGCTACCAGCGCGAGATCACGCGGGACGTCGCCACCGTCGAGACCTCGAACGACATCCTGAACGAGATGATGTGCCGCTCGACGGCCGACCTCTACATGCTCATCACCCAGACGCCCCAGGGGCCCTACCCCTATGCGGGCACCCCCTGGTACTCGACGACCTTCGGGCGCGACGGCATCCTGACCGCGATCCAGATGCTGTGGTGCGATCCGGGTGTCGCCAAGGGGGTGCTGCAGCGGCTCGCCGCCTTCCAGGCGACCACGACCGACTCCCTGTCCGACGCCGACCCGGGCAAGATCGTGCACGAGATGCGCGGCGGCGAGATGGCGGCGCTCCGGGAGGTGCCGTTCGGCCTCTACTACGGCACCATCGACGCGACACCCCTCTTCGTCGTGCTGGCGGGCCTCTACTTCGAACGAACGGCCGATATCGCCACGATGCGCGCGCTCTGGCCCGCCATCGAGCTGGCGCTCGGCTGGATCGACGAATTCGGGGACCGCGATGGCGACGGGTTCGTCGAATATGCCCGGGCCGAGGACACCGGCCTGCAGAACCAGGGCTGGAAGGACTCCTACGACTCGGTGTTCCACGCCGACGGCACGCTGGCGCAGGGCGCCATCGCGCTGTGCGAGGTCCAGGGCTACGTCTTCATGGCCAAGCGCCTCGCGGCGCGGGCGGCCCGCCGGCTGGGCCTCGAGGCGCGGGCGAGCGCGCTCGAGGAGGCCGCCGCCATCCTGGCCGACAAGTTCGACGCCGCCTTCTGGTGCGAGGACATCGGCACCTACGCCATCGCGCTCGATGGGGAAAAGACCCCCTGCCGCGCCCGCACCTCGAACGCCGGCCAGGTGCTCTGGACGGGGATCGCGCGGCCTGACAAGGCCCGGCGCGTCGGCGCGCTGCTTCTCGGCAACAGCTTCTTCTCCGGCTGGGGCGTGCGGACGGTGGCGGTCGGGGAGCCGCGCTACAACCCGATGGCCTATCACGACGGCTCGGTCTGGCCGCACGACAACGCGCTGATCGCGGCGGGGCTGGCGGCCTACGGCATGTCCGAGCACGCCGAACGCATCTTCGGCGGCCTGTTCGACGCCGCCACCTACCTGGAGCTGCGGCGCCTGCCCGAGCTGTTCTGCGGCTTCCGGCGTCGGCGCGGCGCGGGTCCCACGCTTTACCCCGTCGCCTGCTCGCCGCAGGCCTGGGCGGCCGCCTCGCCCTACCTGCTGATGCAGGCCTGTCTCGGCCTCGACTTCGACCCCTTCGAGCGCACGATCTCGTTCCGCAACCCGCGGCTTCCCGCCTTCGCCCAGCAGATCACCCTGCGCAACATCGGCTTCGAGGGCGCTCGCGTCGACGTCACCTTGCGCCGCGACGGGGACGACGTCTCGCTCCGCGTCCTGCGCAACACCGGCGCGATCCAGGTCTCGATGGTCCTCGCCTGATTGTCTATCCGAAACCCATCCAGGATCGTCATCGCGAGCCGAAGGCGTGATCAGAGATGCAGCGGCAGGCAGACGATAGCCCGCGCGAGGCGGCCGGTGTCCAAACGGCCTCCGAGGCCTTAGCCGTGCACTCCCGATCCGCTCCGGTGGCGGCCTTCATCGGCGCCGCATGCGCGACGGCCCTGTCGATCCTTTTTCTCGACCGCCCGGCCGCCTCGTTCGCCCACGCGGCATTCGGCGGGTGGTGGGGCTTCGTCGCCCTCACCCATATCGTCGACCCGGTCCTGCCCCTGGCGGCGATCGGCCTCGTCGGGCTCGGCGGCGGCCTGGCGCTGGGCTGGACGCCGCCGCCCTGGGCGCGGGTGACCCTGAGCCTCTGCGTCGCGACGCTGCTCGCCATCGTGGTCAAGGACCAGCTGAAATACGCCTTCGGGCGCACGTGGCCGGAGACCTGGATCAACGGCAATCCCTCGCTGATCCGCGACGGCGTGATGGCCTTCGTCCCTTTCCACGGCGGACCGGGCTGGGCCTCGTTCCCGTCCGGCCATACGACGACGGCGGTCGCGCCCGCCGCGGCGCTGGCGATGACGACCCGCTCGGCCTGGCGATGGCTCGCCGTCGTGCCGGCGCTCCTGGTCGCCCTCGGCCTCTACGGGGCCGACTATCATTTCGTGGCCGACATCCTGGCGGGCGCCATGGTTGGCTGCGGGTGCGCGGCGATCGCGGTCGCGATGCTGGGCGGACTGCTGGCGACAGAGCCTCCTCAGCCGCCCGGCGGCCGAACGGGATCCACGAAGCAGCCGCCCGCCCGGTCGCGGTCGTAGAGCATCTGCCCCGCCACGTAGGTGGCGCGCACGACGCGCTCGTCGCCGATCGTCATCAGCACGAACAGCAGGTCCTCCATGCTGGTGCAGGTCTCGCGGCGGAAACGCAGGAGCGGGGTCGCGGCAGGGTCGAGAACGCAGAGGTCGGCATCGAAGCCCGGCGCCACCTGGCCCAGCCGGTCCTCCATGTGGAGCGCCCGGGCGCCGCCCCGGGTCGCCAGGGACAGGGCCTGGACGGCATCGAGGCGCGTGCCGTTGAGCGCGGCGACCTTGTAGGCGGCGCCGAGCGTCGCCAGCGGCGACAGGGTCGTCCCCGCCCCGATGTCCGACCCGAGCCCGACCCGGACGGGCCGGCGCGGATCGAGCGCGTCGAACAGCCGGAACAGGCCGCTGCCCAGGAACAGGTTCGAGGTCGGGCAGTGGGCGAGTGCCGCGCCCCGCGCGTGGCACAGGCAGAACTCGTCCTCGGACAGGTGGATGCCGTGCCCGAAGATCGCCCGTTCGCGGACGAGGCCGGCCTGAGCGTAGACGTCGAGGTAGTTCGCGCGTGCGGGAAAGAGGTCGCGGACCCAGGCGATCTCGGCGAGGTTCTCCGACAGGTGCGTCTGCACGAAGAGCCCGTCGTACTCGTCTAGAAGGGCGCCGGCCGCCTCGAGCTGCGCCGGGGTGCTGGTCGCGGCAAAGCGCGGGGTGACGCCGTAGTGCTGGCGCCCCCGGCCGTGCCACCGGCCGATCAGGGCCTTGCTCTCGTCGTAGCCGGTCTGGGCGGTGTCGCGCAGCGCCGCCGGCGCGTTGCGGTCCATCAGCACCTTGCCGGCCACCATGCAGGTGTTGAGCCGCGCCGACTCCGTGAAGAAGGCGTCCACCGACTGGGGGTGCACTGTGCAGTAGACCGCCGCGGTCGTGGTGCCGGCGCGCAGCAGCTCCTGCAGGAAGAGGCGCGCCACGCGGTCCGCATGGGCCCGGTCGGCGAACGCCATCTCGGTCGGGAAGGTGTACCGCTCCAGCCATTGCAGCAGCTGCTCGCCGTAGGCGCCGATCATGCCGAGCTGCGGGTAGTGGACATGCGTGTCGATGAAGCCCGCCGTGATCAGCGCGTCCGGGTAGTGGACGAGCGGCGCGCCCTCGGGCAGCGCCTCGCGGGTGGCGGCGTACGGGCCGACGGCCGCGATGGTGCCGCCCTCGATCACCACGAGGCCGTCCTCGTGCACGACGAGGCACTGGCCGGCGGGGTGCAGGAAGGGATCGTCCCGCACGCTCACCACCGTGCCGCGCAGGCCGTGCCGCCCCGCTGTCCCGCTGTCGCCCACCCTCATGCTCCCCGCTTTGCGCCGGGCAGCATCGCGGCTCGCGAGGCGGCGCGCAAACCGGGGGCTACGATCCCCCGCGCAGCGCCCGCAGCACCTTGAGGCTGGGGCGCCCGTCGGACGCAAGGCCCATGCGCCCCTGGTAGTCGGCGACCGCCTCGAGCGTCTTGCGGCCCATCACGCCGTCGGGGTTGCCGACCGGGTAGCCCTTGGCCTGCAGCAGCGTCTGCAGCTCCCGCCGCTCGGCCCGCGACAGGCCCGGATCGTCGACCGGCCAGGGGGTCGCGAACGGGGCGCCGCCCTCGATCCGATCGGCGAGGCTGCAGATCGCCAGCGCATAGACCTCGGCGGCGTTGTAGCCGTAGACCGCGTCGAAGTTGCGGGTGACCAGGAAGGCGGGTCCCGCCGGGCCGGCCGGCAGCAGCAGCCCGGCCTCGGGCCCCGTGAGCGGGGCCCCGCCGGGTTTGGTCAGGCCCTTCTGGGCCCAGAAGGCGACCGGGTGGCGGTTCTTGCGTCCCGAGGGGCCGGCGTAGCCGGGCGGCAGCTTGACCTCGTAGCCCCAGCTCCTGGCGGGATCCCAGCCCGACTTGCGCAGGTAGTTGGCCGTGGTGGCCAGCGCGTCGGGCACCGAAGCCACGATGTCGGCATGGCCCTTGTTCTCCATGTCGACGGCGTTGCGCAGGAAGGTCGAGGGCATGAACTGGGTGTGCCCGAACGCCCCGGCCCAGGAGCCGTTCAGCGTGTCGGGATCGCCGTCGCCCCGGTCGATGATCTGCAGCGCCGCCACGAACTCGGACCGGAAGTAACCCGGCCGCCGGCCGAAGCAGGCGAGGGTCGCAAGGCTCCGCACGATCGGCCGGAGCCCGAACGTTCGCCCATAGTCTGACTCGACGCCCCAGACCGCGACCAGGATGGGCGCCGGCACCCCGAACCGCGCCTGGATCCTGGCCAGCGCATCGCCCATGTCGCGGGACCGGGCGCGGCCATCGGCGACGCGCTCGTCGTCCACGAGCCCCGCCATGTAGTCCCAGACGGCCGTCTTGAACTCCGGCTGCTCGGTCTCGAAGTGCAGCACGTCGTTGGGCTGCAGCGTGCCGGTCACGCGATCGAGCGTCGGGGCGCTCACCCCCGCCTTGGCGGCTGCCGCGCGCAGACCATCGAGGCAGGGACCGAAGCTGTCCTGCGCCGCCGCCATGCCGGGCCCGAGGGCGCCGATCCACGCGAGCATGAAGGGAAGGAGTAGCTGGCGCATGCCCGACTGTCAGGCGATCACCCGCGAATTGCAACAGGCTCCGCGGGCCCTCATCCTTGCCAAGCTATGCCCTTCTCCCGCTCCGCGGAAAAGGTGGCCAAAGGCCGGATGAGGGGATCCTCGGCCTGTGAGTCCCCTCATCCGCCCTGGCGGGCCCCTTCTCCCGCGGGCGGGAGAAGGGGCTAATCGGAACGGGTTCGGTCCCGGGCACGATGGCGCTCAGGCCTTCACCTCGTCGCCGGCATCGTCGGACATCAGCACATCGTCGAGCGCGTCGGCCAGCACGTCGAGCTGGTCGTGGGTCGCCATAAGCTCAAAGGTCTCCCCGCTCTCGTTCTCGATATGCAGGGTGAAGTCCTGCCCGGCGGGCCGGATCTCGAAGCGGGCTAGTCGTGCGGCGGCCATCGTGGTCTCCCTTGGCGTGAGCTTCGCGACATAGCGCGGGCGGTCGCCTGCCCCGGTGCGGCCGTCTGCCTCACGCCCAGGGCCGGTTGCCGGCGGCCGTGGCCTCGTAGGCGTCGATGGCGGGCCGCTTGACCATGGTTAGCCCCACGTCGTCGAGGCCGTCCAGCAGGCAATGCTTGCGGAACGCGTCGATCTCGAAGCCGATCGTGCCGCCGTCC
>CAXUMV010000078.1:0-11200 GCA_964252065.1 uncultured Lichenihabitans sp. | reverse complement strand
CAGCGCCGACAGGCCCAGCCCGAGCAGGCAGGTGCCGAGGATCGAGCCGGTCAGCTGCGCCCGCACCACGTCGGCGCGTCCCTCGGCCAGCACGAACAGCGCGAGGACGATCTCGGCGAGGCTGCCGAAGCTGACGTTCATCAGGCCGCCGATCGTCGGCCCGGCCCGGTTCGCCAGCTGCTCGGTCGCGCGCCGGCTCCAGTCGGCGAGCACCGCGATGGCGAGCGCCCCGAGCATGAAGTCCCACAGCGGGCCGACATGCAGCAGGTAATGCAGCGCCAGCGACAGGGGCACGAGTCCGAGCGCCGCAATGGCCATCCTGTTGTCCTTCGCGGCGCCGGCGCCCATGGCCGTATGCCGTGCATGGGCGAAAAGCTGTCTGTGGTGCAAGCCTTCTTCGCTCGGATCGCCGGAACCCGTCCCGGCCAGCCCCTTCGCCCCGCGGAGACGCGGAGAAAAGGGCATTGACCGGCGCGCACGAACCCGGGCCGCCCCCATATTGTCTCCCCGGCGGCGGCGGATTAAGTTGACCCTGCGGTGGCCGGGCCGGTGTTGGAGGAAGATCGTGCGACGCGTTCCAGTCCAGCCCGCGCGGACCCGCGGGGCTTGAGCCTCCTCTCCGGTTTCCAGGCCGACGATGTTGACGTGATGGCGACCGGGGCCGCGCCGGACCGCTTCCGCCACGCCCGCGTCCTCATGTACAGCCACGATACGTTCGGTCTCGGCCACCTGCGCCGCTGCCGGGCCATCGCCCATGCCCTGGTCGAGCGCTTCAAGGGCCTCAACGTGCTGATCGTGTCGGGGTCGCCCATCGCGGGCGCCTTCGAGTTCCGCACGCGCGTCGACTTCGTGAAGATCCCGAGCATCATCAAGCTGATCAACGGCGAATACACCTCGCTCGGCGCGCATACCGACGTCGAGGAGACCCTCGCGCTCAGGCGCTCGCTGATCCGGCAGGCCGCGGCCTCCTTCGCCCCGGACCTCTTCATCGTCGACAAGGAGCCGCTCGGCCTGCGCGGCGAGCTCGAGCCGACCCTGGCCGAGCTCAAGGCGCGCGGCACGACCCTGGTGCTGGGCCTGCGAGAGGTGATGGACTCCCCCCGCCTGCTCGCCGCCGAGTGGGCCCGCAACGACGTGCTGCGCAAGCTCGATGCGATCTACGACGCCGTGTGGGTCTACGGGCCGCGCGACTTCTACGATCCCCTGGCGGGGCTGGACGCGCCGGCCGCGCTGATGGACCGGCGGTCCTTCACGGGCTACCTGCGCCGGGAGGTGCCGGCCGTGCCGCTCACCCACGGCCACGCCCTGCCGGACAACGCCCTGCTGGTGACCGCCGGCGGGGGCGGCGACGGCGAGCGGATCATGCACCAGGTCATCGCCGCCCACGAGCACGACCGCGGCCTGACCGGGCCGGTCGTCATGGTGCTGGGCCCCTTCATGAAGGCGGAGGAGCGCGACGACGTCTACCGCCGCGCGGCCCGGCTGCCCTCGCTTCACCTCATCGATTTCGACAACCGGATGGAGGCGCTGATCCAGTCGGCCGCGGGCGTCGTGGCGATGGGCGGCTACAACACGTTCTGCGAGATCCTGTCCCTCGACAAGCGCGCGCTGATCATCCCGCGCGTGCGGCCCCGCGAGGAGCAGCTGATCCGCGCCCGGCGGGCGCAGGGCCTGGGGCTGGTCGACATGCTGATGCCGGACGAGGCGGACGACCCGGTCGTGATGGCGCAGGCGCTGCGGCGGCTGGCCACCCGTCCCAGACCGTCCGAGACCGCCTATGGCCGCCCGCTCGACGGGCTGGCCCGGATCGGCGATCTCGTCCACGACTACATCGCGGCCCGCGAAGTCGCCGCCGCCCGCGCGTGACGGAACCCCTCGCTTTCGTCCTCAAGGGCTACCCGCGGCTGTCCGAGACCTTCATCGCCGAGGAGATCCTCGGGCTGGAACAGGCCGGGCTGGACATCCGTATCGTCGCCCTGCGCCGGCCGACGGACGCCAAGCGCCACCCGGTGCACGACGCCATCCGGGCGCCGGTCGCCTATCTGCCCGAGTACCTCCACCAGGAGCCCTGGCGCGTGCTGCGCGCCTTGTGGGCGCTGCGCCGCCGGCCGGGGCTGGGAGCGGCCTTTCGGCAGTTCCGGGCCGACCTGCCGCACGACCTGAGCCGCAACCGGGTCCGCCGCCTGGGGCAGGCGCTGGTGCTCGCGGCCGAACTGCCGGGGGACGTGCGGCGCCTGCACGCCCATTTCATCCACACGCCCGCCAGCGTCACCCGCTATGCCGGCCTCATCCTCGGCCTGCCCTGGAGCTGCTCGGCCCATGCCAAGGACATCTGGACCTCGCCCGGCTGGGAGCTGCGGGAGAAGCTCGGGGCCGCGCTCTTCACGGTGACCTGCACCGCGGCCGGGCAGCAGCGCCTTCGGGGACTGGCTCCGGCCGGCACGCCGGTGCATCTCGTCTATCACGGCTTGCGCCTCGACCGGTTCCGCCCGCTGGTGGTCCCGCGCGAGCCGCGGGACGGCACGGAGCCCGGCGCGCCCGTGCGCCTGCTCTCGGTCGGCCGCGCGGTCGCCAAGAAGGGCTTCGACGTGCTGATCGAGGCGCTGGCCCGCCTGCCGCCCGTCTGGACCCTCACCCATGTCGGCGGCGGCCCGCTCCTCGACGAGCTCAAGGCGCGCGTGGCGACCCTCGGCCTCTCGGGCCGCATCGCGTTCCTCGGGCCGCAGGACCAGACGGCCGTGCTGGCCCAGTACCGGGCGGCGGATCTCTTCGTGTTGCCGTGCCGGGTCGCGGAGGACGGCGACCGCGACGGGCTGCCCAACGTGCTCGTGGAAGCCCAGAGCCAGGGGCTCGCCTGCGTCTCGACGACGGCCGGGGGCGCCGCCGAGCTGATCGAGCCAGAGGTCAACGGCCTCCTTGTGCAGCCCGACGACGTCGACGGCCTGGCGGCCGCGCTCGCCCGCCTGATCGCCGACCCTGCCTGCCGCGAACGGTTCGGGCGGGCGGGGGCGGCCCGGGTCGCCCGGCACTTCGATGCCCGGGCGAGCTTCGCGGCGCTGACGGCGCTGTTCGCCGAGCCCGCCTCGCCGGCCGCGGTCCGCCCCCTCGCGGGCCAAGAGGAGGCGGTGCCGACCTGACCCGTCCGCGGCTGCTCTTCTATCTCCAGCACCTGCTCGGCATCGGCCATCTCGTCCGCGGCGCGCGCATCGCGGCGGCGGCCGCCGAGCTGTTCGACGTCACGGTCGCCCTGGGGGGCGAACGCCCGCCGGGGATCGGCTTCGGGCAGGCCGCCGTGGTCGCGCTGCCGCCCGTCAAGGCCGGGCCGGCCGGCTTCTTGGCGCTGGTCACGCCGGACGGCCGGCCCTTCGACGCGCCGCGGCAGGCGGAGCGGCGCGACCGCCTGCTGGAGCTCCTGGACGCGGTCGCGCCCGATGTCCTGCTGCTCGAGACCTACCCGTTCGGCCGCCGCGCCATGCAGTTCGAACTCGAGCCCTTGCTCGACGCGGCCTGGCAAAGGCGGCCGCGCCCGCTCGTCGCGAGCTCCATCCGCGACATCCTGCAGGAGACGCGCACGCCCGGCCGCGACGCCGAGGTCGTGGCCGCCGTCCGGGCGCGGTTCGATTGCGTTCTCGTGCACGGCGATCCCCGCCTCGCGCGGCTCGAGGACAGCTTTCCCCTCGCCCCGGCCCTGGCCGACCGGCTCGCCTATACCGGCCTCGTGGGGCCGCCTCCCGCGGCCGATGCCGTGCTGCCTCCCGGCGAGATCGCCGAGGTCGTGGTATCCGTGGGCGGCGGGGCCGTGGGCGCGGCGCTGATCCGCCTCGCGCTCGCGGCCAAGCCGCTGAGCCGGCTCGCGGAGGCGTCCTGGCTCGTCCTCACCGGCCCGAACCTGCCGGAGGGCTCGACACCTCCTCCGACGGCCGGCGTGACGGTCCGTCCTTTCGTGAGCGACCTGCCGCTGCGGCTGCGGCACGCGCGGCTGTCGCTCTCGCAGGCGGGCTACAACACGGTGGCCGATCTCCTGGAGGCGCCCGCCTGCCGGGCCGTGCTCGTGCCCTATGCGGCCGATGGCGAGACCGAGCAGACGCGTCGGGCGGCCCTGCTGGAGCGGGCCGGCGCCGCGCGCGTAGTGGCCGCGGAGGGGCTCACGCCGGCTCGTCTCGCGGCTGTCATCGACGCCGCCCTGGACGGGCCGCCGGCCGCGCTGCTGCTCGACCGCGACGGCGCCCGGCGGTCGGCGGTGCTCCTGCAGGAAGCCCTCGCCCGGCACAGCGCGATGCCCTTCTCCCGCCCCGCGGGAGAAGGCGGCACGGCAAAGCCGTGACGGATGAGGGGATCCTCAGGCCGTGAGTCCCCTCATCCGCCCTCTCGGGCACCTTCTCCCGCGCCGCGGGAGAAGGGCATATCGGACCGTCGAGCATCGCCGCTTGGCCGGAGGCGGGCTCCTCGCTTACAATAGCGCACTTGGCCTCGCGCGCCGGCCCGAGGGCGCCAGCCCATTGCAGCATCGACAGGCATGAAGACCAGCCTCTTCCGTTACATCTGGACGCAGACGCGCCGGGAGCAGGTGTGGATCCTCTTCGTGATCCTGGCCTCGATGCCGTTCAACTACATGATGCTGGATCTCCCCAAATACATCGTCAACGGGCCGATCCAGGCGCGGGGCTTCGACTCCGAGGGCGCGACGCAGCACTACTTCCAGGTCAAGGTGCCGGTGCCGGAGGCGCTGTCCGCGAACGGCAGCTGGGAGCTGCTGCACGGCTACGACCTCGACCGGCTGTGGTCGCTCATCGTGCTCAGCGCGCTGTTCCTGATCCTGGTCGTGGTCAACGGGCTCTTCAAGTTCTACATCAACACCTACAAGGGGCGCCTCGGCGAGCGCATGCTCCAGCAGCTGCGCTACGAGCTGATCGACCGCGTCCTGCGCTTTCCGCCCAACGAGTTCCGCCGGGTGAAGCCGGCCGAGATCGCGACCATGATCAAGGACGAGGTGGAGCCGCTCGGCGGCTTCATCGGCGACGCCTACGTCCAGCCGGTCTTCCTGGGCGGCCAGATCATTACCTCGCTGATCTTCATCGTGCTGCAGAACTTCATGCTCGGCACCATCGCGGTGGCCCTGCTGATGGTGCAGGGCATCGTCATCCCGCGCCTGCGCCGCAAGCAGCTGATCCTGGGGCGGCAGCGCCAGCTCACCTCGCGGGCGCTGGCCGGCCGCATCGGCGAGATCATCGACGACATCGCCTCGATCCACACCAACGACACCTCGAACTACCAGCGCGCCGAGCTCGCCTCGCGCCTGACGGCGATCTTCGCCATCCGCTTCGCGCTCTACCAGTGGAAGTTCTTCGTCAAGTTCCTGAACAACCTCCTGGCCCAGTTCACCCCCTTCCTGTTCTACATGGTGGGCGGGTTCCTGGCGATCACCGGGCACCTCAACATCGGCCAGCTCGTCGCGGTGATCTCCGCCTACAAGGACCTGCCCTCGCCGGTCAAAGACCTGATCGACTGGGACCAGCAGCGGCTCGACGTCGAGGTCAAGTACAACCAGGTGATGGAGCAGTTCTCGGTCGACGAGGCGATCGAGCTGCTCGAGCCACCCGATTTCGAGGGCGAGGTCCCCAGGCTGACGGGCGAGCTGGTGCTCAGCGCCGTGACCGTCGCCGACACCACGGGCGCCCGCATGCTCGACTCGTGCTCCTTCACCATGAAGCTCACCGAGACCGTCGCCATCGAGGGCAGCTCGACGGGAGGCGGGGAGACCCTGATCGAGGTTGCGGCCCGTCTCGCGATCCCGGCCGGCGGCCGGGTCTCGCTGGCGGGGCGGGATCTCCACGACTGGTCCTATGCCGTGACGGGCCGGCGCGTGTCGCTGGTGATGACCGACACCTTCTTCCCGCAATCGGACATCCGGGACGCGCTGCTGTCGGGCCTGCGGCACGACAGCGACGGCCCCTCGCAGACGGTGCAGCGCCACAACATCATCCAGGGGCGCGGCAACAGCCTCGATCTCGAAGCCGACTGGGTCGACTACGCCTCGGCCGGGGTGAGCGGGCCGGACGAGGTCGTGCCGGCCATGACGCGCGTGCTCGCCGTGGTCGATTTCGAAAGCGACGTCGTGGGATTCGGGCTCAGCCGGCAGCTGATCCGCCCCGACACGGAGGTCGAGGCGCGCTTCGTCGAGGCGCGCGGCATCTTCCGGGAGCGGCTCGAGGAGGCCGGGCTGACCCAGCTGGTCGAGCCCTTCGATCCCGACCGCTACTCGACGCAGGCCTCCATCGCCGAGAATCTCGTCTTCGGCACGCCGGTCGACGGGGCCATGAACCTGCGCGTGCTCGGCAGCCACGCCACGCTCCGCAAAGTCCTCGCCGCCGAGAAGCTCGATGCCGAGCTGTTCGACATGGGCCGCGAGATCGCCTCCACCATCCTCGAGCTCTTCGAGGGGCTCACGGCCGACAACCCGCTGTTCGAGCAGCTCAGCCTCATGTCGCCCGAGCAGTTCCCGGACTTCCAGGCGGCCATCAAGCGCCTGGGCTCCAAGGGCTTCGCCAAGGCCAGCGCGGGCGACCAGGCGATCTTCCTCGATCTCGCCTTCGGCTACATCGAGGCGCGGGACCGCCTCGGCCTGCTCGACGAGAGCCGCATCGAGCGGCTGCTGCGTGCGCGCCATCTCTTCCACGAGGCGCTCGGCGACGACCAGCGTGAGATCGCCTTCTACGATCCCGCCCACTTCAACATCGCCGCCTCGGTGAAGGACAACATCCTGATGGGGCGCGTGGCGTTCGGGGTCGCGGAGGCGGAATCGCGGGTGACCCACATCGTCCAGAGCATCATCGACGATCTCGGGCTGCGCCCGCTGGTCTTCGAGGCGGGGCTCGCCTTCAACATCGGCAGCGGCGGCAAGCGCATCAGCGCCGTGCAGCGCCAGAAGCTCGCCCTCGCCCGCGCACTGCTGCGGCGCCCCGACCTGCTGCTCGCCCATCGCCCGCTCGGCCAGCTGGACGGCCGGGCGCAGGTCATGATCCTGAAGCGCGTCCTCGCCCTGGCGCGGGGCAAGGCGGGGCCGGGATTCGGGGTGCTGTGGAGCCTCGAAAACCCTGAGCTCGCATCACAATTTTCTCGCGTCGTCCGGCTCGAGCACGGTAGGATCGCCGACGATCGATCGGGTCCCGGGCCGGTGGACGCGGAATCCAAAGCGATGGCGCCCGCGCCGGCGCCGGCCTGAGCAGCAGGCCGATGGTCTGGCGAGCCGTTGAGGACCGCCGTGGTGTTCGAGGGGGACGATCGTGAACCTGCTCAAGGAAGACATCGAGGTGCTGCGGGAGGTCCCGATCTTCGCCTCCGTGGAGCTGTCCAAGCTCAAGCTGCTCGCCTTCGCGTCCCAGCGGCTCGCCTTCGACCCCGGCCAGATCCTGTGCCGCGAGGGTGACTTCGGAGACACAGCCTATGTCATCATCCAGGGCTCGGCGGATGTGTGCGTGCGGGCGGGAGACAACGAGATCACCGTCGCGAGCCTGGGCCGCAACGATTTCGTGGGCGACATGGCGATCCTGTGCGACACCCCGCGCACCGCGACCGTGCGCGCCTCCTCGCGCTGCGAGACGCTGGTGATCGGCAAGACCCAGCTCCTGGGGCTGCTGCGCAGCTTCCCGGATATGAGCATCGCCATGATGCGCGTCCTGGCCGGCCGCCTGGAGCGCACCAACCGCCAGCTCGTCCAGGTCCAGAACGAGCGGATCGCGCACCACTGAGGGAAAGCGGACCCGCCGCATGACCGACGCGCCGCTCCTCGCCGGCAAGCGCATCCTGCTGATCGTCGGCGGGGGCATCGCGGCCTACAAGAGCCTCGACCTCGCCCGGCTGCTGCGCCGGAGCGGGGCCGAGGTGCGCGGGGTCATGACGCCCGCGGCCCAGCATTTCGTGACCCCCCTCGCGCTCGGCAGCGTGACGGGGCAGAAGGTCTATGCGGAGCTCTTCTCCCTCACCGAAGAAGCCGAGATGGGGCACATCCAGCTCTCGCGCGCCGCCGACCTCGTGGTGGTGTCGCCCGCGACCGCCGGCCTCATGGCCCGCATGGCCATGGGGATCGCGGACGATCTGGCGACCACGCTGCTGCTCGCGACCGACAAGCGCATCCTGCTCGCCCCCGCCATGAACCTCCGCATGTGGCTGCATCCGGCGACCGTGCGCAACATCGAGCAGCTCCGGCGCGACGGCGCGCTGGTCGTCGGCCCGGCCGAAGGCAGCATGGCCTGCGGGGAGTGGGGCCCGGGGCGCCTCGCCGAACCCCCCGCGATCCTCGAGGCGATCGTCGCGGCTTTCGGGCACGACACCGTCATCCCGCTTCCCGGCGGGCTGACCGGCCGCCCGCCCGACCCTCAGGCCCCGCGGCTGGCCGGCCGCCGCGTGGTCGTGACCTCCGGGCCGACCCGCGAGCCGATCGATCCTGTCCGCTACATCGCCAACCGCTCCTCCGGCCGCCAGGGCCATGCGATCGCCGCAGCCGCCGCCGCCGCGGGCGCCACCGTGGTTCTCGTGAGCGGGCCGGTCGAGCTTGCCGACCCCCCCGGCGTGCGGACGGTCCATGTCGAGACGGCGCGCGAGATGCTGGCGGCGGTCGAAGCCGCGATGCCGGCCGACGTCTTCGTCGCGGCGGCGGCCGTCGCCGACTGGCGTCCCGCCGAGGCGCACGATCACAAGATCAAGAAGGGGAGGGGCGCGGCGGCCGACCCGGTCCTCGCGCTGGTCGAGAACCCGGACATCCTGCGCCGCATCGGGCAGCGCACGGCCGGCCGGCCGGCGCTCGTCGTGGGCTTTGCGGCCGAGACCGAGGCGCTCCTGGCGCATGCGCGGGAGAAGCTCGAGGCAAAGGCATGCGACCTCGTCGTCGCCAACGACGTGGGGAGCGGGACGGACGTGATGGGGGGGCTCGCCAACACGGTCCACCTCTTGACCCGGGAGGGGACGGAACCCTGGCCGACCCTGTCCAAGACCGAGGTGGCCGAGCGCTTGGTCGCGCGGTTCGCGGCGCTGCTCGGACCTCCCGCGTGACGGTCTCGGTCGCGGTCCGCCGCCTGCCGCACGCCCAGGGCCTCGGCCTGCCGGCCTACCAGAGCGCCGGGGCGGCGGGGCTCGACCTCCTGGCGGCGCTGCCCGAGAACACGACGCTCGTCATCGAGCCCGGCGCCCGCGACCGGGTGCCGACGGGCCTTTGCATCGCCTTGCCCGAGGGCATGGAGGCGCAGGTGCGGCCGCGCTCCGGGCTCGCGCATCGCCACGGGGTGACGGTGCTGAACGCGCCCGGCACGGTCGATGCCGACTATCGAGGCGAGATCGCGGTCCTGCTCGTCAATCTCGGCCAGGAGCCGTTCGTGATCCAGCGCGGCGCGCGCATCGCCCAGCTTGTCGTGGCCCGGGTGGAGCGGGCGGTCCTCGTCGAGGCCGACGCGCTGGAGCCGACCCTGCGCGGCGACGCCGGGTTCGGGTCGACCGGCCTGGGATCCCCGCCGCATGATCCTCCGCGATGATCGCGGTGCTGTCGCGGCGCGCGCGGTCCGCCCTCGGGGCGGTGGTCGACCTCGCCCGGCTCGCCAGGGGAGCGCCGCTGCCCGCCAAGGCCCTCGTCCCGCCCGGCGGGCTCGCGCCGCGGCAGCTCGAGACGGTCCTGCAGGATCTCGTGCGCGCCGGCCTGCTGCGCAGCATCCGGGGGCCGCGGGGCGGCTACGAGCTCGCGCGCGAACGGCGGCGGATCAGCATCGGCGATATCGTCCGCGCGATCGACGCCGCCCAGCCGCCGAGCGCGGCGCCGCCGGACCCGGCGATCGACACCGTGCTGCAGGACGCCGCCGCCGCCTTCCTGGCGCAGCTCGACAAGGTCAGCGTCGAGGACCTCTGCAGGCGCGGCGAGACGCCGGGCGGGGGCAGCGCCGCCGACTTCCACATCTGATACCAGGCTGCGTCGAGGACGACCGTTGCCCGAACGTCCGCGTCGCCTTCGCGAGCTTAGCGATCCATCGTCGGGCACCGTCACCGTGGCCTGGATCGCCACGGCGCTCACGCGGCTCGCGACGACCGACCAGGGAGAGGTTCGGCTCAGTGCGGGGAGCGTATGAGACGCTCCCCGCACTGAGTCGCGTCAGCGCGAAGCGTCATGGCGAGCCAGGCTACGGCGGGGATCCCCGACGATGGACCGCTTCGCTCGCGAAGACGACGTGGACGCTCGGCGCGATGCGCGCAATACTCGTCCGGGTTTTACGAAGTGCTTAACCGTCCCGATAGTAAAGCTCAGGAAGAACGATTGCGTGGCCGGCCTGTGATCTTCGTTAAGGAGATGATGGCAGGATCGACGACATGGCACGTGTCTTTCCACTTCGTAGCTTGGCCTCCGTAAAGGTCGGAACGGCTGTCCTGTTCAGCTTCATCGTCATGTTGGCGCTGCTGAGCGCGGTGACCGTCACATCGGTCCTCAAGCTCGGCCAGCTGGGCAACCTCGCCGGCGAGGCGAACGGCCGCCTCGTGCTGAAGACGCGGCTGGCCCAGGACATCGTCGATCTCGGCCAGCAGATCCGGTTCGCCGACGCCTTCCTGCTCGAGTCGACCACCCAGGGCCAGGACGACCTGGTCAAGAGGATCATCGCCGACCGGACCAGGACCATCACGGCGAAGATTGCGGCCTACGAGCACTACGTCGACAGCGACGAGGAGCGCGACCTCCTGTCGAACGTCGACCGGAGCCGGGCCAACTACCTGGCCGCTCAGGCCGCGATCCTGGTCAGCGCCCCCTCGGAGCGCAACGCGCACAGCGCGACCAACGAGGTCCGGCTTACGGCGCGCTTCGCCGACGCCAACCGCAAGGCCCTCGATCTCGCCCGCGTCTCCGACGCCCAGTCGGAAGACGCCCGGACCAGGGCCGCCGCCATCGCGACCCAGGCGCCCATCATCATCCTGTGCGTGGCGGGGCTCGCCGGCCTGATCGGCGTCTTCGTCCTGGCGCTGCTGCAGGCCACGATCTTCCGGCCCCTGTCGCGGATCACCACGGCGCTGACCAGCCTGGCCCAGGGGCGGCTCGAGGCGCCCGTGCCCACCTCCGGACGCGGCGACGAGCTCGACGCCATGGCTAAATCGTTTGAGACGTTCCGGCAGAACGCCATCGCCCTGACCAGGGCGCACGAGGAGACGAGATCGGCGCACCAGCTGGCGGACT
>CAXUMV010000077.1:7635-11366 GCA_964252065.1 uncultured Lichenihabitans sp. | reverse complement strand
ACATGCGGCTCGGCGACGGCAACGGCCTCGACGTCATGTCGCAGCTGAAGGCCCGGCGCCCGGATGCGCGGGGCATCATCCTCACCGGCTACGGCAACATCGTCACCGCGGTGACGGCCATCAAGCTCGGCGCCTTCGACTACATCGCCAAGCCCGCCGATGCGGACGAGATCTACAGCGCCTTGATGGCGACCCGTCACGACAAGGCGGAGCTGCCGGAAAACCCCATGTCGGCGGACCGGGTGCGGTGGGAGCACATCCAGCGCATCTACGAGCTCTGCGGCCGCAACGTGTCGGAGACGGCGCGCCGGCTGAACATGCATCGGAGGACCCTCCAGCGCATCCTGGCCAAGCGCGCCCCGCGCTGAGAACCTCGGCCGGTCCAGGATCGTCATCGCGAGCCGATCAAACGATAGGCTGCGCGGGGGAGCCGGGTCCGAACAGCCTCCGAGCGGCCCTCAAGCGAGCCGCCGCAGGGTGGCCGCGAAGCGCATCGCGTTCGCGGCGTAGTGTTCCGCGGACCGGTAGAGGGCCGCGACGGCCGCCTCGTCGAGCGTCCGGATGGCTTTGGCCGGGGAGCCCACGATCAGCGAGCGCGGCGGGAACCGCTTGCCCTCGGTGACGAGCGCGCCCGCCCCGACCAGCGACTCCGTGCCGATCACGGCGCCGTTCATCACCGTGGCGCCCATGCCGATCAGGACAGCGTCCTCGATGGTGCAGCCGTGGATGATCGCGCGATGGCCGATCGTGCAGTGCCGGCCGACCACGGCCGGAAACCCCCAATCGGTGTGCAGCACCGCCCCTTCCTGGATGTTGCTCCCTTCCGCGACCGCGATCTGTTCGTTGTCGCCGCGCAGCACCGCCCCGAACCAGATCCCGACCCCCTCGCCCAGCCGCACCCGGCCGATCACATGGGCGTCGGGCGCGACCCAGAAGCGGCCCTCGCCGGGCAGCGCGGGAGCGTCCTCGCCCAGGGCATAGATCGGCATGTCGTCCGCTCCTCGTCCGTGCCGCGCATGACCGTCGCGCGCCCGCGCTTTTGCGGCTAGACTAGCATCGGGACCGCGCGGGCGAACCCCATCGATCGATGAGGCTGGCGATGCTGGTGGACGGGCGATGGTCCAAGGATTGGCGGCCGACGGACGAGGACGGCAACGGCGCCTTCCGCCGCAAGCCCTCGACGTTCCGGCACTGGATCACGCCCGACGGCCGGCCGGGGCCGACCGGCGAGGGCGGTTTTGCGGCCGAGCCCGGCCGCTACCACCTCTATGCCGCGCTGATCTGCCCCTGGGCCTGCCGCACGCTCATGGTGCGCAAGCTCAAAGGGCTGGAGTCTCTGATCGGCGTGTCGATCGTCGACCCGCGCATGACCGACCAGGGCTGGCGGTTCGGCGGCTATCCGGGCTCGACCCCGGATCCGCTCTTCGCCAGCACGGCCCTGCACGAGCTCTATACCCGCGCCGACCCGCATTTCACCGGCCGGGCGACCGTGCCGCTCCTCTGGGACAAGCACCGCGACACGGCGGTGAACAACGAATCCGCGGACATCATCCGGATGTTCGGGTCGGCCTTCGAGGCCCTGGCCCCCTCGGCGCTCGACCTCTACCCGGCCGATCTCGCGCCCGCGATCGACGCTCTTGCGGCGGACCTCTACGACCGGCTCAACAACGGCGTCTACCGGGCCGGCTTCGCCACCACCCAGGCGGTCTACGAGGCTGCCGTCACCGACGTCTTCGCCATGCTGGACGCGCTCGAGGCGCGGATGGGCCCGGGCGGGTTCCTGTTCGGCGAGCGCCTGACGGAGGCCGACATCCGGCTCTTCGTGACGCTGATCCGTTTCGACGCCGCCTATCACGGCATCTTCAAGTGCAACATCCGGCGGATCGCCGATATGCCCCGGCTGCAGGCCTATCTGGCCCGGGTCCTGGCCATCGACGGCATCGCCGGGACGGTCGACCTCGGCCACATCAAGGCCGGGTATTACGGCCTCAAGGCCATCAACCCGACGGGGATCGTGCCGCTCGGTCCGGCGCACGCCCCGGCCGGCCTGAGCTGACCGTCGCAGCGGGGACGCCATGAAGAACATCCTGGTGCTGGTGGAAGACCATTCGGCGATCGAGTCCGTGATGGCGACGGCCCTGCAGCTGGGAGCGCGCTTCGGGAGCGTGATCGACGGTATCCCCATCGCGCCCGACATCTCCGACATCGTGGTGGCCGACATCTCCATCGGCGCCACCATCTTCGACCAGCGCACCAAGCAGATCCTGACCGACCGCGCCGCCAAGCACTTCGCCACCGCCGTCGCGGCCGCGGGCTATCCGACCGCGGGGGCCGCAGGCGGCCCGGCGGCGAGCTGGTCGGGCCAGATGACCAGCGACGGCGGCGTCGGCGGGGCGGGGCGCGTCTACGACCTCATCGTGCTCGGCCGGCCCGGCCAGGGCGGGCACGACCCGCGCCAGTCGACCTTCGAGGCGGCCCTCTTCGAAAGCGGGCGGCCGGTGCTGATCGCGCCCCCGCGCAGCCCGACCCAGTTCGGCGACACGGTCCTGATCGCCTGGAACAGGAGCTCGGAGACGGCGCGCACGGTCGGGGCCGCGATGCCGCTGCTGCAGCAAGCCCGGCGCGTCGTCATCATGACCATCGAGATCCCGAGCGTGCCCGGCCCCTCGGGCGCCTCGCTGGGCAAGGCGCTGCGCCGGCACGGCATCGAGGCCGAATCCCTGCCTGTGGAGATCCGCGCCGCCAACGAGGGGCCGGCGATCCTCAAGAAGGCCGCCGAGGTCGGCGCCGACCTCATCATCAAGGGCGGCTACACCCAGAGCCGGCTCCGCCAGATGATCTTCGGGGGCGCCACCAGCCACATCCTGTCCTACGCCGAGATGCCGGTCTTCATGGCGCACTGACGCCCGGGCCGTCTCACCCCACCGGGATGGAGGGCGGGCCGCCCTGGTCCTCGGCGATCTTCTGGCGATAGAGGCCGGCGAAGTCGATGGGATCGATGTAGAGCGGGGGGAAGCCGCCGTTGCGCACGGCATCGGCCACGATCTGCCGCGCGAAGGGAAACAGCAGCCGCGGGCACTCGATCATCACCAGCGGATGCACCTGGTCGGCCGGGATGTTGCGGACCCGGAACACGCCCGCATAGGCGAGCTCGAACTTGAACAGCGTGCCCGCACCCTCGCCGGCCGAACCCTCGAGGGCAAGGCTGACCTCGAAGTCGGTCTCGCTCAGCTGCTTGGCGTTGACGTTGACCTGGATGGCGATGTTCGGCCCCTTCTCCTGCGGGCCGAGGGAGCGGGGCGCGTTCGGGTTCTCGAACGAGAAGTCCTTGATGTACTGGACGAGGGCATTCAGCTGCGGCTGCATGTCGACGCCGCCGCCGGCTCCGTTTCCATTGGCGTCGGACATCCCGCGCGATCCTCCCTCGGCGTCTCGGCCTGAGACGGTGGCGGTGCGCTATCATGGATGGTGGCCGCCCGACAAGATCGGGCGCGGCCCGGCTCAGACGCGGTCGAGCGGCGTCCAGTCCCCCGGGGCGAGGTCGATGACGTCGACGCGGGCCGGACGGCCCGGGACCCGGCCGCCGGGGTCGCCGAAGCGTCGCAGCAGGTGGCCGCGCACGGAAGGCGCGCTCAGCGCCAGCCCCGCCGCGTTGGCCAGGAACCCCGGAACGATCAGCAGGAGGGCGCCGAAGCCGGCCAGCAGCCCGTCCGGCAGCGCCTCGCCCGGCA
>CAXUMV010000077.1:3229-7625 GCA_964252065.1 uncultured Lichenihabitans sp. | reverse complement strand
TGACGATGCCCTGCTCGATCGACACCGTCGTCCCGCCGGCGCGGGTGCGGCTGAGGTCGAGTCGCGGCGGCGCGCCGCAGCCCGCGCACCGTGTCGAGCCCGACCCTGCGGATGAGGACGATCCCGAGCACCGTGGTCGCGAGCCCGAGCAGGATCGTGCCCCCGAGCCCGATCACCCGCACCAGCAGCAGGAAGGCCACGAGTTCCCCGGCGAGCCAGGCCAGCACCGCCCACCGGAACCCGGCCGGCAGGCGGAGGCGCGTGATGCGGGGCGGGCGGCGATCGGTCGGCAAGGGACGGCGTCCTTGGTCCTGCGCAGTGCTGTCCGGCCCGCCACGCGTGGCAGAGAACGCGCGATGAGGGGTGGACGACGGCGGGCCGATCAATACATGAGACGGATACCGCGTTTTTGCAATGCGGCGGCTTTAGCCCCCGGGGCGGGACAATGAACGGCTCGTTTGACATCACCACCATTGTCTTCGCCATCCTGGCGATCTTCGTCGTGTGGAAGCTTCGCTCGGTGCTGGGCACGCGAACCGGGACCGAGCGGCCGCCCTTCGACCCCTTCGCGCGGCGCAACGCCGCCGACCGGACGCCGGCCGCCGGCGAGGGCGGCAAGGTGATCCCCCTGCCGGGCAGCGCGGAGCGGTCCGCCGCGGCCGGCCGGCCGGCCACGCCCGACCCGGACCGCTGGCGCGGCTACGCCGAGCCCGACTCGGCGGTCGCCCGCGGGCTCGACGACGTCGCCAAGGCCGACCCGGCCTTCGCGGTCGGCCCGTTCATGCAAGGCGCCCGGGCCGCCTACGAGACGATCATCACGGCCTTCGCCAAGGGCAACAAGACGGCCCTGGCGCCGCTGCTGGCCCGGGACGTCTATGATGGCTTCGCGGCCGAGATCGACCGGCGGGACGGGCGCGGGGAGGTGGTCGACACCACCTTCGTGTCGATCGACACCGCCACGATCGAGGACGCGCAGGTGCGCGGGGCCGCCGAGCAGGTCGCGGTGCGCTTCGTGACCAAGCTGATCACGGTGACCCGGGACAAGGCCGGCGCGGTGATCGACGGCCATCCCGAGACGGTGGTCGACATCGTCGACCTCTGGACCTTCTCGCGCACCATCAACGCCCGCGATCCCAACTGGCAGCTGATCGCGACCGAAACGGGTCGGTGACGCTCCCGCCCGAGGGGGTGGACCGGCCGGCCGGCATCGAGACGGAGGGCTGGCAGGCCGCCTTCGAGGCATTCCGCCGGACCGCCCTGGCCGCTACCGAGGGGCCGGCTTCACCGAGGCCGGCCCTCGCCCCGTGGCCCGGGCTCCACGCCGTCTTCGCCGCGGCCCGGGCGCACGCAACGGGCCTGCCCGAGGCGGAAGCCCGGGACTTCTTCACCCGCCACTTCGCGCCGCAGGCCGTCAGCGTCAGGGAGGCGTTCTTTACCGGCTACTACGAGCCGGTCGTCGAGGGCGCGCGCGAGCGGAGCGCGGCGTTCTCGGCCCCCCTGCTGGCCCGCCCGGACGATCTCGTCGGCTTCGCGCCGTACGACCCCCGGCCCGACTGGGCGCGCGATCTCGCCGCGGCGCGGGTCGGCCCGGACGGCACGCTCTCGCCCTACCCCTCCCGCCGCGCCATCGAGGCCGCGGCCGAGAACGGCGCCTTCCGGCCGCTGGTCTGGCTGCGCGACTGGGTCGAGGTGTTCCTCATCCACGTGCAGGGCTCGGCGCGCGTGCGGCTGCCCGACGGCCGGCGGCTCCGCCTCACCTATGCGGGGCGCAACGGCCGTCCCTACACCTCGATCGGCCGCATCCTGGCCAAGAGCGGCGCGATCGCCCCCGGGGCCATGTCGCTCGATCGGCTGAAAGCCTGGCTGCGGGACAACGGCCAGGCCGAGGGGCAGCCCGGCCGCGCCCTCATGCAGCGCAACGCCTCCTACATCTTCTTCGACGCGACCCCGGACAGCGACGAGGCCGGGCCGATCGGGGGCGCGGGCGTGCCGCTGACGGCGCTCACCTCGATCGCGGTTGACCGCACACGATGGTGCTACGGGCTGCCCTTCGTCATCGATGCGGCGCTGCCCTGGGCGGGGCCGCAGCCGGCCCCGCTCCGCCGCGCGACGATCGCCGAGGACACGGGCTCGGCCATCGTCGGGCCGGCGCGGGTCGACCTGTTCCTCGGCTCCGGGCCGGAGGCCGGCCGGCTGGCGGGGGGCATCCGCCACAAAGGCAGCCTGACCGTGCTGGTGCCCCGGGACACTGGCGGGGCCGGCCCGTGACCCGGTCCGGCCGCCGCCGCCTGACCGATGCCGAGATCACCCTGTGGCTGGCCGTCGCCGGAACGGTCCGGCCCCGGGAGGGCGCGCGCCTGCCGGCCCCTCCGCCCGTGCCCGCCCCTGCTCCCGCGGCGCCCCGTCCCTTGCCCATGGCGGACGGGCCGGCAGGGCGGGCGCCGTTCCTGCCGCCCTACGTCCCGCCCGTCGCCGCCGCGAGGGCCGGCCCGCCGCCGCTGGCGCCGATCGAAAAGCGCCTGCGGCGGCGGATCACGCGCGGTCAGGTCGAGATCGATGCCGCGATCGACCTGCACGGGCTGACGCAGCCCGAGGCCCATGCGGCGCTGGCCGGCTTCCTGCGCGCGCGGGCGGCCGGCGGGGCGAGGCTGGTGCTGGTGGTGACCGGCAAGGGACGCCCGCGCCTGGGCGCGGACGCGGGCGAGACGGGCATCCTGCGGCGCGCGGTGCCGCAATGGCTGCGCGCCGACGAGCTCCGCGGGATCGTCATGGGGTTCGAGGATGCCGGGCTGCCCCACGGGGGGCTCGGCGCGCTCTATGTCAGGCTGCGCCGGCGGGGCTGACCGAGACTGGCGATGTAAGGCGCCGCGACGCAGACGATCAGCGCGGCCGGCATCATGGCCGCGATGCCGGCCTTGAGCCCCAGCCAGGTCGCGAGCGCGCCGATCAGCGGGGGGCCGCCCAGGAAGCCCACGAAGCTGAGGCTCGACACGAACGCGATGCCGGCCGCCGGCGTCTCGGACGCGCGCGCGGCGGCGCTGTAAGCGATCGGCACGATGTTGGCGGCCCCGATGCCCACCAGGGCGAAGCCGGCCACCGCGGGCCAGGGCGAGGGGACCGCGACCGCGAGGCTGAAGCCGGCCGCCGCCAGCAGGCCGCCCAGGCGCAGGACGCGGGCGGGGCCGAGCCGACGCACGACGGCATCCCCGGTCAGGCGTCCGACCGTCATGCTGCTCGCGAAGGCCGCATAGCCGGCGCTGGCGAGCCAGGGCTCGGCGCCCGCGACGGTCTCGAGATAGACCGCGCTCCAGTCCGTGACGGCGCCTTCGACCATGTAGCTCGTCAGGCCGACGAGGCCGAGCAGCAGGAGCGAGAAGGACGGCCGGCGCAGCACGGCCCCGCCGGCGGACGCCGTCTTGCGGATGCCGGGCCCGAGCTGCGGGATGGCCACGACGGCCAGGACCGCGGCCAGCCCCAGCGGCGTCCAGAGCTGTCCACGCAGGCCGCCGCCGGTCCAGGCCACCAGGCCTGCGAGCGAAGCTCCTGCCAGTCCGCCGACGCTGAACCCGGCATGGAACGACGACATGATGGGCGACCCCCACCGCCGTTCGATCTCGCTCGCGTGGCCGTTGCAGGCGATCTCGAGGCTCCCGGCCGCAAGGCCGATCGCAAGGCCGCACGCCAGCATCTGCGGCAGGGTGCTCACCAGCCCGGGCAGCGCGAAGGTGCCGACCGTCGCCGCGAGGCCGACGGCGGTCGCGGGGCCGCTGGAGAACCGGCGGGCCAGCAGGCCCATGCCGATGGTCGCGAGCACGGCCGCGACCGGGATCGTCAGAAGCACGAGGCTGAGCTCGGCGGCGGTCAGCTGCAGCGCGTTCTTGATCGCCGGCACCGCCGCGGCCCAGGCCCCGATCGCAAGGCCCAGCGCCGTGAAGACCAGGAGCGTGGACAGGCGTTCGCCCCACGGGGCGGCCCGGCCGGTCGCGGCGGCCACGCTCACCGTCGCTCTCCGGAGGCCGGAGAGGATCGAGACTGGCGCAATCGTCGGCTCCCTTGGCGTGCGCGGCGGGCGCCTCGCGGCGCAGGATGCGGGGCCCGGTCCCTCAGATGCCCGCGGAGCCGCCGTCGGACCGGGGATCGTGCGTCGCCTCGATCCGCCCGCGCGGGTGGCGGACCAGCATGCCGGCATGACCTAGTCGATCGGTGTAGGGTCCGTCCAGTAGCACGGCGTGGCCGGCCTTCTCCAGCGCGAGCACGAGGTCGGGATCGAAGCGCGATTCGAGGCGCAGGGCGGCCGTGGTGTCGCCCCAGGTCCGGCCGTAGATGAAGCGCGGCGCCTCGACCGCTTCGCCCGGGTTCATGCCGAAGGTGAGGCGGGTCAGGATCTGGGCCTGGA
>CAXUMV010000077.1:0-3219 GCA_964252065.1 uncultured Lichenihabitans sp. | reverse complement strand
CGTATGGATCGGCCGGCGGCCGGGCTCGAGGGGATTGAGCGCCGCGGGATCGAGCGAGAAGGCGAGGCCTCGGTTCTGCATCAGCACGCCGGTGCGCGGCAGCACGCAGCCCGAGCCGTAATCCCAGTAGATGGACTGGATGTAGGACACCGCGAGCCCCTGCGCGTCGACGGCGCCCATCCAGACCGTGCCGCCGTCCCCCGCCGGCCGCGCCGCCTCGCTCGCCCGGCGCCGGTCGATCGAGGCCGCGAGGCGGTCGAGGGCGGCGGGCTGCAGATAGGCGGCGGGCTCCTCCTCCAGGCGGTCGAAGTCGGTGCAGACGCGGTCGCGGATGGCGAGCGCGCGCTTGGACGCCTCGATCAGCCCGTGGATGTGGTCGAACCCCTCGCCCCGCGCGACGCTCAGCCGGGCGAAGATCCCGAGGATGATGAGGCTCGCAAGGCCCTGGGTCGGAGGCGGGGCGTTGTAGGCCGTGCATCCGGGCAGGCGCAGGCTGAGCGGGGCCCGCCAGCGCGCCTCGTAGCGGCGCAGGTCGTCGCGGGTGACGGGGGCGCCGATCCGCTCGAGGTCGGCGGCGATCTCGCGGGCGATGTCGCCGGCGTAGAAGTCGCGGAGCCCCGCATGGCCGAGCTGCTCCAGGGTCGCGGCCAGCGCCGGGACCCGGCGCAGCGCGCCGGCGGCCGGGACCTTGCCGTCCTCCGTATAGGTCTCGAGGAAGCCCGGACAGGCGCGCAGCGCTTCGAGCTCGATCGGCTCGTACAGGGCCTCCGAGCGGGACACCGGGTAGCCGTCGCGCGCCAAGCGGACCGCCGGCTCGAACAGGCGGTCGAGCGGCAGGCGGCCGCCCAGCGCGGCCGACAGCTCCAGCGCGGCCCGCCAGCCGTCCACGGCCCCGGGCACGGTGAGCGCCGCCTCGGGACCGCGCGCGGGAAGCCGTTCGTAACCGCGTTCCGCGTAACGCGCGCGGCTCGCGAGCGCGCCCGCAAAGCCGCACGCCTCGATGTAGCGCACGCGCGGTCCCGCCGCGGCCCGCGCCGGCTCGGCGATCAGCCAGAAGCCGTCGCCGCCCAGGCTGTTCATGTGCGGGTAGACCACCGCGATGACGGCCGCCATGGCGACCATCGCCTCGATCGCGTTGCCGCCCTCGATCATCACGTCGCGGCCCGCCTCGGCGGCGCGGCCATGGGGGGCCGCGGCGGCAGCCCGGTCGTAGGTCGGTGTCTCGATCATGGCGGGCTCCGTGACGGGTTGACCGTAGGGGACCGGCCGCGCCGCGTCACGGGGGCTTGGCGGTCAGGCGAGGGCCCCGGCCTTGCCCGTGCCCAGGATCCCGAGAAGGCCGCCCTCGGCCGGCACCAGGGGAATGAGGGCCGCCTGCAGCGAATGGTAGATGTCGGGCTTGCCGACGAACAGGGTCGATTTCGGCGCCAGGGCCGCGTCGCGCTGCGGCCGCCAGCCGCCGTTGCGCGGGTCGATGAACTGCGCGGCCGCGAAGTCCCACAGCCTGCGGTACCACGCCTCGTAGAACGGGTCGTCCGAATGGGCGCCGATCGTCGCCGCGGCGCCGATCCCCTCGGTCACGGGCCACCAGATCTTGTCGCTGTTCAGCGGCCGGCCCTCGAAGTCGAGCGTGTAGTAGAAGCCGCCGTGCCCGGCATCCCACCCCTCGCCGACGGCGTTGCGGAACAGGGCGGCGGCGGCCTCCGTCATCCAGTCGTGGCGCTTGCCGCCCAGGGTCCAGAGCTGCACCAAAAGGCGGCTCCACTCCAGCCAGTGGCCGGGCGTCGTGCCGGCCGGGCGGAACATCTCCGAGCCGGCATAGGCGTGGTCGACCCTCCAGGCAGGATCGAAATGCTCGGGCAGGCGCCAGGCGTTGGCGGCCGTGATGCGCCGGATCAGAAGGTCGGCGATCCGCTCGGCCATGGCAAGATAGCGCGGCTCCCCGGTCACCTCGAAGGCGGCCATCAGGGCTTCGGTGAGGTGCATGTTGGAGTTCTGGCCGCGGTAGGGTCCGAGCGGGGTCCAGTCGCGGGAGAACTCCTCGGCGACGGCGCCGTGCTCCTCCTCCCAGAAGCGCTTCAGCAAAAGGTCGTTCACTTCCGCCAGCAGCCGGTCGGCGTCGGGATGGCCGAGGGTCTTGGCGCTCGCGGCGGCGAGCAGCACGAAGGCATGGCCGTAGGCCTGCTTGGTGTCGTCCACCGGCCCTGCGTCCGCCGCGCTCCACACGAAGCCGCCGTGCGCGGGGTCGCGGTGACCGGCCGACAGGTATGCCATGCCGTGGTCCACCATGGCGGCCGACCCGGGGTGGCCGAGGTGATGGCCGAGCGCGAAGCAGTAGATCATCCGGGTCGTGACGTGCAGGACGCGGGTGTTGGAGCCGTCCGGGTCCTTGAGCGGGGCGCCGTCGTCGTCGAGCTCGAAGAAGCCGCCGCGCGGGTTGACGGCGCCAGCCTGGAACAGCTCGAGGATGCGGCGCGCCTGGCGCAGCAGCCACGCGCGATGGTAGGGGCTCGACTGCCACGGCACCGTCCCGCCCGCCTGTCCCATGCTGTCCTCCCCCGTCCGCTTCGGCTGCGCGTCGCCCATTGTAACCACAAACCGCTACACGCGCCTGCCCTGCCGGCGCGAAGCCGCAAGCGGTCCGAACCGCGCCCCGACCGCCTCGAACAGGCGCCGGTCGCCGGCCGCGATGGCCGCCACCAGCGGCGCCGCTTCGCGCAGCTCGGCCTCGTGGCGCGCATAGGCGGCCGGTTCGTTCTCGTTCTGCCGGCGAAGCGTCGGGGCCTTCAGGCCGAAGCGGGCGAGCGCGGCCTGCGCCAGGGCCTGCGAGGCCGCCATGGGCGCGAACAGGCAGTCCGCGCGTTCGATGGCCGCCATGGCGCTCGCCAGCACCGCGGGATCGTCGGCACCCTCGAGGGGGCGGTCATGCGCCGCGCCGAGCAGGAGGCTTTGCAGCCTCGCCTCCGCCCGGCCGGCCTCGCTCGCCAGGAAGTCGCCGATCAGCCCCTCGCGCATGGCCCGCTGCTGCGGGGTCAGAGCGGCGAGGTCGAGGCCCGGCCGGCGCGCGTGCACGACGCTCGACATGAACCGCTCCACGGGATCGCGCAGCAGCCCGATCACGAGATCGCCCTCGCGCAGCCGCCCGGCGATCATCGAGAACGAGCCATGCAGCCCGACGAGGTCGTATTCGCCCGGCTCCGGGGGATGGGCCAGGAGGGT
>CAXUMV010000076.1:0-11459 GCA_964252065.1 uncultured Lichenihabitans sp. | reverse complement strand
GAAAACGAACTCTGGCTTGCCAAGGAGGAGTTCGGCGCCGACAAGTTCGACATCGTCTATCCGTCGGTCAGCATCCTGGCGGAGCCGCCGGTCGCGGTCGTCGATGCCGTGGTGGACGCCAAGGGCACGCGGAAGGTCGCCGAGGCCTATCTCAAGTTCCTCTACACCGCCGAAGCGCAGGACATCGTCGGGCAGCTCCACTACCGGCCGCGGGACGGCGCGGCGCTGGCCAAGTACAAGGCCGAGCTGCCGGCCCTCCCGATGTTCACCATCGACGAGACGTTCGGCGGCTGGACGAAGACGCACAAGACCTTCTTCGCCGACGGCGGGGTGTTCGACGCGATCTACCGGCCCAAATAGACGGCCCATGGCACGGCCGCATCGTCCGACATCCGCATGAGCGGCGTCCGTGTCATCCCGGGGCTGCCGCTGACGCTCGGCTATACGCTGGTGTACCTGTCGGCGCTTGTGCTGCTTCCGCTGGCGGCCCTGCTGATCAAGACCTCCCAGCTGTCGCTCGAGGAGTTCATCGGCACGGTCACCGACCCGGTCGTGGTCGCCTCCTACAGGCTGACTTTCGGGGCGTCCGCGATCGCGGCGCTGTGCAACGCCGTGTTCGGCCTGATCGTCGCCTGGACGCTGGTCCGCTACGACTTCTGGGGCCGGCGCATCCTCGATGCCTTGATCGACGTGCCGTTCGCCCTGCCGACCGCGGTCGCCGGCCTCACCTTCTCCAGCCTCTACCTGAAGACGGGGTGGATCGGCGGGCTGGGCGACAATATCGTGGCGCTGGTCAACAGGCTGGCCCATGCGGCCGGGGGCGGGGACGTGCTGCCCGCCAACGCCCTGTCCTGGCTCGACTTCCCCTACGCCAACACCAATGCGGGCATCGTGCTGGTCCTCATCTTCGTCGGGCTGCCGTTCGTGGTCCGGACCGTGCAGCCGGTGCTGCAGGAACTCGATCCCGAATACGAGCTCGCGTCCCAGAGTCTTGGGGCAGGACCGGTGACGACCTTCCGCCGGGTGATCTTCCCCGAGCTCTTTCCCGCCTGGCTCAGCGGCACGTCGCTGGCTTTCGCGCGCGCCATCGGCGAGTATGGCTCGGTGATCTTCATCGCGGGCAACATCCCGGGGAAAAGCCAGATCGCGCCGCTGCAGATCGTGACCAAGCTCGACGACTTCAAATATGCCCAGGCCACCGCGATCGGCTTCGTGCTGCTCGCGGCCTCGCTGCTGATCCTGCTCGCCGTGAACGGGTTCGAGGTCTGGGTCCGTCGGCGGCAGATGGCCTGAGACGACCCCCATGACCGGCGCCCCCGCCCTCGCCACGGCCCTGGCCGATCCCCCGACCACGGCGCCGACCCAGGCTCACCCCCTGGTCCGCCGGGCCCTGATCGGCCTGACGGTCGCGTTCGTCACCCTCTTCATCGTGCTGCCCGTCGCCAACGTCTTCAGCCAGGCGTTCGGCAAGGGCGTCACGGCCTACCTGCAGACCTTCGATGCCGGCATCGGCGGGCAGGAGCCCAAGAGCGTGCTCGAGAAGCGGCGCGCCACCGCCAAGGCCGCGCAGGTGGACAAGACCTGGGCCGCGATCCGCATGTCGGCCGGCATCGCGATCGTCGTCGTGCCGCTCAACGTCGTGTTCGGCCTCTGCGCCGCCTGGGCCGTCACCAAGTGCCGCTTCCGGGGCCGGACGCTGCTGGTGGCGCTGATCGACCTGCCCTTCTCGGTGTCGCCCGTCGTGGCGGGCCTCGTCTTCGTGCTGCTGCTGGGCCGCAACGGGCTGATGGATCCGTGGGCCGGCGCCTTCACCTGGCCCGATCCGACCTCGCTCGCCTGGCGCGGCTTTGCGGAGGGCGGCAGTCCCCTTGCCTTCACGCGCTTCAACGAGGGGGTGATCTTCACCCCGCTCGCGACCGCGCTGGCCTCGATCTTCGTCACCTTCCCGTTCGTGGCGCGCGCCGTCATCCCGCTGATGGAGGTGCAGGGGTCGGACGAGGAGCTCGCGGCGCGCTCGCTCGGCGCCAGCGGCTGGCGCATCTTCCGCACCGTGACGCTGCCGAACATCCGCTGGGCGCTGCTCTATGGCGTCATCCTGTGCACCGCCCGCGCCTTCGGCGAGTTCGGCGCGGTCTCCGTGGTGTCGGGCAGCATCGACGCCAACGACACGATGCCGCTGCGCATCGAGAAGCTGTGGAGCGAGTACGACACCCAGTCCGCCTTCGCGGTGTCCTCCCTGCTCGCCCTCCTCGCGGCGGTGACGCTGGTGGTCAAGACGATTATCGACCTCAAGGCGGGCGCCGCCCGGGGCACGCGGGGCGTCTCGTGAGCATCGAGCTCAGATCGATCAGCAAGTCCTTCGGGACGACGCCGATCCTGAAGTCCATCGACCTGTCGATCCGGTCGGGCGAGCTCGTCGGGCTGCTCGGGCCGAGCGGCTCGGGCAAGACAACGCTGCTGCGTGTCATCGCCGGGATGGAGGCCGCCGATCCGGGCAGCGGGCCCGTGCTGTTCGACGGCCGCGACATCTCGGCGAAGGGCATCGGCGAGCGCCAGATCGGCTTCGTGTTCCAGCACTACGCGCTGTTCCGGCACATGAGCGTGTTCGAGAACGTCGCTTTCGGGCTGCGCGCGAGACCCTGGCGGTCGCGCCCCTCCAACGCGGCCATCAAGGCCAAGGTCGAGGAGCTGCTCTCGCTGATCCAGCTCCAGACGCTCGCCGGGCGCACGCCCGCCCAGCTGTCGGGCGGCCAGCGCCAGCGCGTCGCCCTCGCCCGGGCGCTCGCGGTCGAGCCGCGCGTGCTGCTGCTCGACGAGCCCTTCGGGGCGCTCGACGCCAAAGTCCGGCGCGAGCTCCGCCGCTGGCTGCGGCGGCTGCACGAGACCATCCAGGTAACCACGATCTTTGTCACGCACGACCAGGAGGAGGCCCTCGAGCTGTCCGACCGCGTCGCCGTGATGCGGAGCGGGCAGATCGAGCAGTTCGCGGCCCCCCAGGAGATCTACGACCACCCCGCCAGCCTCTTCGTGTTCCAGTTCCTGGGCCACTACAACGATCTCGGCACGCGCCGCGACGCCGCGCACGACCAGAAGGCGGCCGCCTCCGCCGGCTTCAGGCTGGTGCGCCCGCACGAGGTCGTGCTCGACCGGTCGAGGCCCGGACCCGACGCCATCCCGGCCCGGATCCGGCATGTCGGGGTCGCGGGACCGACGATCCGCATCGAGCTCCAGCGCCTCGACGAGGACGGCGGCCCGATCGACGCCGAACTCACGGCCGAGGCCTGCCGGGCGCTCGACCTGCGGGTCGGCGAGGACGTCTTCGTGACCGCCCGGCAGCAGCATAGTTTCGACGACTACGTGATCTGACACCCGCCCGCCGTCGTCGCGAGGCGCGAAGCGCCGTGGCGGTCCATCCTCCGGTCGAGATGGATTGCTTCGCTCCGCTCGCAAAGACGACATGGGGGCCGGCGCCGGTCCTTCTCGCTGAAGCCCCGGGGGACCCGGCGTGACGCAGGGGAAAAAAGTCTCTATGCAGCCCGGCTTGGCAGGCGCCGTGTGCTAGGCTTGCATGCACCGGGGGAGCATGATGGACAGCGCCGACGCGCAGGAGAAGCGGCAGGCCATCATCGCGGCGTGCCTGCAGATGAACGCCCTCGGCATCAACCAGGGCACGTCCGGCAACATCAGCGTGCGCCACGGCGACGGCCTACTGATCACCCCGACGCGCATCCCCTACGAGCAGCTGCGTCCCGAGGACATCGTCGCCATGTCGTTCGACGGGTCGCATGAGGGGCTGCACAAGCCCTCCAGCGAATGGCGGTTCCACTGCGACATCATGCGGAGGCGGCCGGACGTCGAGGCCATCGTGCATGCCCACCCGGTCTACGCCACGATCATCGCCATCATGGGCCTCGACATCCCTCCGCTGCATTACATGATCGCGGTGGCGGGGGGCACGGACATCCGGTGCGCGCCCTACGCGCTGTTCGGCTCCCAGGAGCTGTCCGAGGCGGCCCTGCAGGCGCTGGAAGGCCGCAAGGCGTGCCTGCTCGGCCATCACGGGGTCATCGCGGTCGGCAGCTCCGTCGGGGGTGCGCTGTGGCTGGCCGGCGAGGTCGAGACGCTCGCCAAGCAGTTCCACGGCTGTCTGCAGATCGGCGGACCCAAGCTGTTGTCGGAGGCCGCGATGGACGAGGTCCTGGTCAAGATCGCAGGCTACGCGCAATAGGTCCGCCATGTCGGAGCCGCTGGATCTCGTCTGCCTGGGAGAGCCCCTGCTGGAGCTGAACCAGCAGGGCACGCAGGCCGCGGGCGGACGGCTCTACCGCGCAGGTCATGGCGGGGACGCGTCCAACGTCGCGATCGCGGCGGCGCGCCAGGGCGCGCGCGTGGGCTTCCTGTCGGCCGTGGGCGACGACCCGGCCGGGGCGGGTTTTGGGGCGCTCTGGCGCTCCGAGGGGGTCGACGCCACCGCGGTACGGGTCGACCCGGCCCACCCGACCGGGCTCTATTTCGTGTCGCACGACGACGCCGGCCACCATTTCTCCTACCGGCGCGCGGGCTCCGCGGCCAGCCGCTACACGCTCGACCCCGCGGGGCGGGCCACGATCGCGCGGGCCTCGATCGTCTTTGCGTCCGGCATCAGCCTCGGCCTTTCCGAGACCGCCGCCGATACGGTGTTCGAGGCCATGGCGCTGGCCCGGACGGGCGGGGCGCGCGTCGCCTTCGACACCAACTATCGGCCGAAGCTCTGGCCCAAGACCCGGGCCGCCGCGCTGATCGAGCACGCGATGCGGCGGGCCGACATCGCCTTCCCCGGGCTGGAGGATGCCGAGCTTCTGCTCGGCCTCTCCGATCCCGACCGGATCGTCGATCGCTGCCTGTCGCTCGGGCCGACGCTCGTCGTCCTCAAGATGGGCGCGGCCGGCTGCCTGTTGGCGACGGCGGAGCGGCGGGAGCGCGTCGCCGCCTTTCCGTGCCGGCCCGTCGATGCGACCGGTGCGGGCGACACGTTCTGCGGCAGTTTTCTGGCCGAGACGGCACGCGGCGCCTCCCCGTCCGAGGCGGCCCGCTACGCCGCCTGCGCGGCCGCCCTGTCGACCGCCGGCTATGGGGCCGTGCCGCCCATCCCGCGGCGCGAGGCCGTGCTCGCGGCCCTGCGCACCGCGGCGGCGGACCCCCATCCGTGACCGCCACCCACGCGGGTGGCCCTGCTCCCCTATTGCGGGGACCGCACCGCGGGGTCGTGCGCCGGACGGCCGGCCGCGGGGCCGAGCGCGCGGCTCGCCCAGCCGATCGGGGCCAGCATGGCGCAGACCACGATGAGGATCACGAGCACGATCGCGACCGTTCCCGAGGCTTCCGGCTGCTCGGGCGTAGCCGGGGGAGCGGGCGGCGGCGGCATGGGAGGGGCGAAGCACAGCATGGGAGGCCTCGATCGGTGCGGTGGTCCGGCCTTCGCTCGCTGTCGGCCTCGCCCGCTTTCTGTTAGCCAAGCAGCGGCGATCAGCGCAACAGCGATCACGTGCGGCGAAGAGGGCAGGCGGTGCCGGGGCAGCGAACCATTCTGGTGGTCGACGACGAGCCGCAGATCCACCGCTTTCTCCGGCCGGCCCTGACGGCGGCGGGCTTCGTGGTCGAGTCCGCCCTGACGGGGGCGGAAGCCCTGCAGCGGCTCGCGAAGCTGGTCCCCGAGATCGTGCTGCTCGACCTCGGCCTGCCGGACACCGACGGCCTGGACGTGCTCCGGTCCATCCGGGCCACCTCCGCGGTCCCGGTCGTGATCCTCTCGGCGCGCGACAACGAGGCCGAGAAGGTCTTGGCGCTCGATGCCGGCGCGGACGACTACGTCAACAAGCCCTTCGGCATGGCCGAGCTGATGGCGCGGCTGCGGACCGCGATGCGGCACGCGGTCGTCGCGGCCGGGGCCACGGCCGTGTTCGAGGCCGGCGGCCTCGTGGTCGACACGCTGGCCCACCGCGTCACGCTGCGGGGCGAGGTCGTCAAGCTCACCCCCAAGGAGTACGACCTGCTGCAGCTGCTGGCCCGCCATGCCGGCCGGGTGCTGACCCACCGGCACATCCTCAACGCCGTGTGGGGCGCGGCG
Organism: uncultured Lichenihabitans sp.; assembly: GCA_964252065.1. Lineage (GTDB taxonomy): Bacteria > Pseudomonadota > Alphaproteobacteria > Rhizobiales > Beijerinckiaceae > Lichenihabitans. The sequence goes on along the minus strand of CAXUMV010000076.1, from coordinate 5,353 downwards.
CATGGCGAGGATTCGCAATATCTGCGCGTGTTCGTCCGGCGCCTGCGGCAGCGGATCGAGGCCGATCCCGGCGACCCGCGCCTCATCCTGACCGAGTCCGGCGTCGGCTACAGGCTGGCCGTCCCCGAACCCAACGATCCGCCCGGCGCGTGACCGTTCGGCCGCTCATCGCGAGACTTTGCCGGCCCCTCGGGCGTAGGGATCCCATGACACGCTCCTCCACAGGCCCGTCATCGCGAGGCGCGCCAGCGCCGTGGCGATCCAGGCGACGGCGCGGAGGCCCGGCCATGGATCTCTTCGCCGCGCTCGCGACGACGACGGGAACAGTCGACACCCATTTGCTTCGGTTCAATCCTCGTATGACACCTCCCGGACCCCGCCCATGACAGACGACGCCATCGGGACCGATCGGGAGGGATCGGCCAAGGTCCCCGTCGCGGCCGCCTTCGGGGCCCTCGGCGTCGTCTACGGCGACATCGGCACGAGCCCACTCTACTCGCTGAAGCAGGCGGTGCTCGCGGCCGAGGCGGGTCGCGGTCCCTCCAGCGTGGCCGTGATCGGCGCGGTGTCGCTGGTGCTCTGGGCGCTGGTCCTCATCGTCGCGCTCAAATACGCGATCCTGGTGCTGCGGGCCGACAACCGGGGGGAGGGCGGCATCGTGGCGCTCCTCGCCCTCCTCAAGGCGCGCGAGGCGCCGCCCCGCTCGTGGCGCTCCGCCCTTCTCGTCCTCGGCCTGATCGGGGCGGCGCTGCTCTACGGCGACGGCGCCATCACGCCCGCCATCTCGGTGCTGTCCGCCGTCGAGGGGCTAAAGCTCGACGCGCCCGTCCTGACCCCGTTCGTCGTCCCGATCACGCTCGTCGTGCTGGTCGGCCTCTTCGTGATCCAGAAGCGCGGCACCGGATTCATCGGGGGCATCTTCGGCCCCGTGATGGTGGTGTGGTTCGCGGCCTTGGCGGTGCTCGGCCTTGGCGGCATCCTGCGCGCCCCGGCCGTGCTCGGCGCCCTCGATCCGCTGCGGGCCGCCGAGTTCCTGGTCCATGCCCCGCCTGCGGTCACCTTCGCGGTGCTCGGGGCGGCGTTCCTGTCCGTCACGGGCGGCGAGGCCATGTATGCCGACATGGGCCATTTCGGGCGCCTGCCCATCCGGCTCGCCTGGTTCGCGATCGTCATGCCGTGCCTCGCGCTCAACTATCTCGGCCAGGGCGGGCTGCTGCTGGCGGACCCTTCGGCGATCGACAACCCGTTCTACCAGCTCGCGCCGGGCTGGGCGCACTATCCGCTCGTCCTGTTCGCGACCGCCGCGACCATCATCGCCTCGCAGGCGATCATCTCGGGGGCGTTCTCCCTCACCCAGCAGTCGATCCAGCTCGGCTTCCTGCCGCGCATGCACGTGACCTATACGGGCAGCCACGAGGTCGGGCAGATCTACATCCCGCTCGTCCGATGCCCTGGCGGGCGCCTACGGCATCGCGGTCTCGGCCCTCATGGCGATCACGACCGTGCTGGCCGCGCTGGTCGCACTGCAATGGGGCTACAACCCGGTGCTCGTCCTCCTGGTGAACGGCGCGTTCCTGGTGGTCGACCTCGTGTTCTTCGCGGCCAACTCGGTCAAGCTGTTCGAGGGCGGCTGGTTTCCCCTCGTGCTCGCCTTGCTGGTCGCCTTCGTCATGATGACCTGGCGGCAGGGGCAGGCCCTGGTCGAGACAGTGCGCGTCCGGCTGCGCCAGCCCGAGGAGGCGTTCATCCAGGAGCTGGGCGAGCACCCGCCCATCAGGCTGCCGGGCACGGCCGTGTTCCTGACGTCGGCCACGACCGGCATCCCGCTGCCCATGGCGCATTTCGTGCGCCGCAACCACGCCCTGCACGAGCGGGTGCTGCTCGTCACGGTCGAGTCCTCGCAGGCGCCCCGCGTGCCGCCCGACAAGCGCTTCCGCCTCGTGCCTCTCGCGCCCGGCATCGACCGGGTGATGCTGCGCTTCGGCTTCACGGAGCGGCCCAACGTGCCGGAGGGTCTGGCCCACGGCGTCGCGCAGGGCCTGCTGGCGCCGCTCGATGCCGAGGAGGTGACCTACATCCTCGGGCGGGAGACCGTGATCCCGGCCAAGCACGTGGCCGGCATGTCGCATTGGCGCGAGGTCTTCTTCGCGGTGGTGCAGCGCAATTCGGAGCGCTCCGCCTCCTATTTCGACGTGCCGCCCTCGCAGGTCGTCGAGATGGGGACCGAGATCGAGATCTGAGCCGCGGCGGCGGGCAGCTCGTCGCCGCTTACCTGGCCGTGGAGCCAGGCCACCAGCGCCGTGGCGCTCGGGGGGCAGACCATGATGCCGATCTCGGCCAGCAGGCCGTCCCGCCGCTGCAGGAAGCGGCGCGCCAGCGGCCCCTCGGCCAGGGCCGATCCGCATGTCCGGTAGACGTGCGGATCGAGACGGGGCGCGTCGGCCGCGAGCCGCTCGAGCAGCGCGACAACCTTGAGGTCCTCCCCGCTCGGCCGCCGGTCGCCGATCGACCGGCGCCGGCGTTCGGCGGTGGACAGAAGCATGTCCGCCAAATCCCGGCGGAAGCAGTCGATGTCGGTCATGGCGATGGTCTCGAGGCGGCCGGGCCCGTGCTCCGGCGCCCCGTGCGGCATCGTCCTGATCTAGCGAGCCGGACGTTACGGTTCGAGACGCAAAGAGGCGCCTTTACGTAAACGCCGCATCAACGGCGGACCATATCAGGCGGCATGGGAGCAAGCCCGGCGTCGACCCCCCCTGTCGTTTTCGCGAGCGCAGCGTAGCGATCCATGGTCGGGCCCGCCGGTGCCTGGATCGCCACGGCGCTGACGCGCCTCGCGATGACGGGACCTTGGCGAGGTTTAACGCAGGCCAGGGCGCGTGCTACCGCCCCGACCGCAGGCTCTTCAGGAATTTGCGCGCGATCTCGCGGACCGCCTCGTCGTCCCGCGTGGCCTCGTCGGCCAAATCCCAGAGATGTCCGAGGCTGCCCTCCAGCTCGTCGAGCAGCTCGGGGTGCTTGCGCGCCATGAAGCCGATGGTCCCGAACAGCAGGTGCTCGATCGCGATCTCCCGGCGGCGCGCGTCGGTGATGTGGAGTTCGGTGGGTTCGGGAGCGGCTTGGGTCATGAGCCTTTAACCGCGCGAGGCGCCGGCCGGTTTCGTGGACGGGCGCAGGAACGCCTCCGCGGTCCGCAGGCTGAGAGCCATGATGGTGAGGGCCGGGTTGGCGGCGAGCGAGCTCGGGAACACGGAGTTGTCGCAGATCCAGAGGTTCGGGACGTCGAAACTCCGCCCGAACGGGTCGACCACCGCCTCGTCGGCGTCCAGTCCCATCCGGCAGGTTCCGATCGTGTGGGCGGAGCGCTCGACCGACCAGATGTCGGAGGCGCCCGCCGCCGTCCAGATCGCCGTCATCAGGGCGGTCGCATGCCGGTTGAGGGCGTCCTCGTTCGGCCCGTAGCCGAAGGTGATGCGCGGCTTGCGCATCCCGGTCGCATCGGTCTCCTCCGACAACTCCAGCCGGTTGCCGGGCTGGGGCAGGCACTCGCCGTTGATGCCGATGCCCGCGACGTGGTTGTAGCCCTCGATCGCGGCGACGAGCCTCGGCCCCCACAGCCCGCGGCTGCGCGTCATCAGGCTCGCCCAGGTCACCGGCACGCTGCCGAGGCTCTGCATCAGGTAGCCGCCGGCGAAGTCCGCATCCGGGGGCCGGGACATGTCCTCGGTGATCAGCGAGGACGGATAGCCCTTGTTGGGCCGCATCGCGGTCGCAAAGCTCCCCCAGACCTGGGTCGCGACATGGGCCATGTAGTTGCGGCCGACCTGCCCGCTGGAGTTGCAGAGGCCGAGATGGAGCAGCAGGCGCGGCGTCTCAACGGCGCCGGCGCTGAGGAACACCGCGCGGCAGCGCTGCCGATGGTCCTTGCCGTCCTGCCGGTAGACCACGGCCGTCACCCGGCCCGCGCCGTCCCGTTCGAGGCCGTTGACGAAGGAGGAGGCGCGGATCTCGGCCCCGGCCCCGACCGCCTGCGGCAGGTAGGTGACGTCCATGCTCGTCTTGGCGCCGTTGCGGCAGCCCTGGTGGCAGGCGCCGCAATTGACGCAGGCCTGCCGAAGCGGCCCGCCGGGCTCCTGCACGTCGTGCGACACGACGGCGGCCGGCGCGTCGGCGGTGCGGAGGCCGAGCGCCGTGCATCCCCGCGCCATCGCGGCGGCCGGCGCGTTGCGGGGCACGGGAGGGAGCGGGTAGCGCCGCGCCGGATCCCACGGGTATGGGGTCGGGCCCGAGACGCCGATGAAGCGCTCCACCCGCTCGTAGAAGGGCAGCAGCTCCCCGGCGGCGATCGGCCAGTCCGCGCCGACCTCCGCCTCGGACCGGAGGCCGAGGTCGCGGGCGTCCGCGCGCGGCACGAAGGCGCCCCAGTGCAGCGTCGAGCCGCCAAGCCCGGTGCCGCTGTTGTTGGCCCCGAACGCCTGCGGGGTCGGGCCGGCGCTCAGCCGCTCGTCGAGCCAGTAGAGATCGGCCGCGGCGATCTCGTCCGGGGTGAAATCGTCGGGAGTCCGGTTGGCGCCCGCCTCGAGCGCCACCACGCGGAGGCCGGCGCGCGCGAGCTCCGCCAGCAGCGGCGCGCCCCCCGCGCCCGTGCCCACCACCACCGCGTCGACGGTCTCGGCGGGATCGAACCGCGCCATGCGCTCGAGGTTCATGGCGCGCGTCCCGCCGCGGCGATCGGCTCCCAGGGTTCGCGATCGCCTTCGCCGAGGGCGACGAAGCCCTGCTTGCGCGGGCCGTCGCCGCCATTGGCGATGCCGCCGTAGCCGAGCCGGCCCAGCGTCGCGGGGTGGGCCACATAGGCCCTGACGGCGTCGGCCCGCAAGTCCTCGAACCACAGCCTCATCTGCGCCGCCGACAGCCGCGCCCCGTCCGGTCCCTCGCCCGCCACGGCAACATCGCCGGCCGCGGCGCGCTCGAGGAGCCGGTCGCGCTCGGCGCCGTCCAGCATCGGGTAGGCCGTGCCGAAGGCCGCCTGGGCCGCGGCCTCGAGGGTGCGCAGGGCCGCCCCGTAGGCCTCGCGGTCGGGCGGCAGAAGGGCGAAGCGCCACCCGTCTCCGCGCCCGGCCGCGAGCTCGGCGTCGATGCGGGCCGCAAGGTCGATGACGGCGCCGGGCGGCTGCGGAACGACCCGGTCGAGGACGGCGCGGAGGGTCGCGAGCGCGGCCGCCGTCAGCGCCGCCGGCGGCTTCTCCGGATCGTCCGGCAACGCGCGCGTGTTCAGGACGGCGCGCGTCCGGGCGCCGACGCGATCGGAGGCCACCAGCGCCGCATAGCGGCAGTCCACCATCGGGGGCGCCCG
>CAXUMV010000075.1:789-11461 GCA_964252065.1 uncultured Lichenihabitans sp. | reverse complement strand
ATCGGCACGGCCTGGGCCGCCATGTAGCGCCACTCGCCATCGGCGCGCCGCAGGCGATGTTCGACCAGGAAGGGCGCGCGCGTCGCGATCGCGTGCGCCCAGGTGGTCTCGGTCTCGCGTCGGTCCTGCGGATGCACGACGTTCAGCCAGCCCGTGCCGTGCGCCTCCTCCTCGGTCTGGCCCGTGAACGCGCACCAGCGGGCCTGCACGCCGTCCAGGGTGCCGTCCGGGCTGGCGGTCCAGATGATGGCGGCGCTGTTCTCGGTCAGGGTGCGGAAGCGGATCTCGCTGTCCTGCATGCGGCGCTCGGCCCGCTTGCGGGCCGTGACGTCGGCGAGGACGAGCCCGACCCCGGAGCTTTCCGCCCCGCCATGCACCGTGCTGAAGGGGAACATGGTCGCCTGGTAGGCCCGGGCCCGCTCTGTCGCGGCCTCGCCCGCCACAAGGTCCGCGCTCGTCGTGCGGCCGGTGCTCAACACCTTCCTGAGCTTCGGCTCGAGCACGTCGCGCTGCTCGGGCAGCACCTCCCACAGGCTCGCGCCCTCGCGCACGCCCGCGCCCTCGCCGGCGGTCGCGGCCAGCGCCGGGTTCATGTGCCTGACCGTGAAGTCGCTGGCCAGCACCGCGACGCCGAGCGGGGCATTGTCGAGCAGATCCTGGAGCAGGGCCGCGCTTTGCTGGGCGGCGAGGCGCCGGCGCGCGGCGAGCCGGGCGATCAGCGCGAAGGCGCCGAGCAGCATGGCGAAGGCGGTGACGCCCATCGGCCAGTAGAGCGTCGCCTCGGCCCGCTCAGCCCTGTCGATCCGGCGGTCGGCCTCCTGCTGGGCGTCAGCGACGAGCACGCGCACGCGGTCCATGGTCCGCTTGCCGGTCCCGAGCGTGGTCTGCTCCTTGATCGCCGCCAGCCCCCCGGTGCGGAAGCTGCTGATCGCAAGGCCCGCGGCCTCGACGCGGTCGGCCACTGCCTGCTTCAGGGTCGCGGTATCGAGGTCGAAGCCCTCGGTCAGGACCAGCTCGGCCGGCAGGCGGGTGATCGCGTCGGTGTAGGGCTGCAGGTAGTCGTCCCGCCCGGTCAGCAGGAAGCCGCGGGCCCCGGTCTCGACGTCCTTGATGCTAGACAGGAGCCGTTCGAGGCGGATCGACAGGGTGTGGTCCCGCTCGATCGCCCGGGCGGAGTGCTGCAGCATGACGAGCGAGGCGAGGCCGAGCAGGACCGCGCCGACGATGAGCAGGCCAGCCAGGATCGGCACGATGGCGGGCCGGGCGGTCTCGGACATGCGACGGTCCTTCGGTGCGTCAGTCATGCCGCGGCATCGTCCCCTTCAGCCAGACTCGGGAAACCAGCGGCTCCGCGAGAGGTTCCGGGCGAGCCTCGCGGGCCCGGGCCGGGTGCCCCGATCCCGCGGTGACGGCCGTGCCCGGTCGGACCCGTGGATCGCCACGCCTTCGGCTCGCGATGACGATCCTGGATGGATCGCGGTTTCAGACAGACAGTCAGCCCGGGGCGTCGAAGTCCAGGGCCGGTCCGAGCGGCACGATGCCGGTCGGATTGATGGAGAGATGGCTCATGTAGTAGTGCCGCTTGATATGGCCGAAATCCACCGTCGGCCGGATCGCGGGATGGGCGAACAGGCGCCGGGTGTAGGCCCAGAGGGCCGGGTGGTCGCTCAGGGCGCGGATGTTGCACTTGAAGTGCCCGTGATAGACGGGATCGAAGCGCACCAGCGTAGTGAAGAGGCGGATGTCGGCCTCGGTCAGCCGGTCGCCGACCAGGAACCGGTGGCCGTGGAGCAGCTCCTCGAGCCAGGCGAGCGACTCGAACAGCGCGGTGCTGGCCGCCGCGTGCGCCGCCTGCTCGGTCGCGAAGCCCGCCTTGTACACCCCGTTGTTCACGGTGTCGTAGACGCGGGCGTTCACCGCGTCGATCTCGGGGCGCAAATCCTCGGGGTAATGATCGCCCGCGGTGGCGCCGATGGCGTCGAAGGCGCTGTTGAACATGCGGATGATCTCGGAGGACTCGTTCGAGACGATCGTGCGGCGCGCCTTGTCCCACAGCACCGGCACGGTCGCGCGCGACGTGCAGGCGGGATCGGCCATGAGGTACAGCTCGTAGAGCTTCTGGGTGCCGTTGAGCCGGTCGGGCACGACCCCCTCGCCGGGCTCGAACGTCCAGCCGTCGGGACCCATCAACCAGTGGACCACCGAGACGTCGATGAACCGCTCGAGCCCCTTGAGCCGCCGCATGATCAGCGTCCGGTGCGCCCAGGGGCAGGCGAGCGAGACGTAGAGATGGTAGCGGCCCGGCTCGGCCGCAAAGCCGCCCTCCCCGCTCGGACCGGGCCGCCCGTCGGCGGTGACCCAGTGGCGGAAGGTCGAGTCCTTGCGCCGGTAGGTGCCGTCGCGGTCGCCCGCCTTGAACGGCACGGCGTTCCATCGCCCTTCGATCAGCTCGCCCATGGCCCGCGCCCTCTGTTCCGCATCCCCGTCACCGCGCCGGCGGTGCGCCGGCCAGCGCCTCGAGTAGCACATCGGTCGGGTTGCCGTCCGGCACCAGACCCACGCCGGCCTGCGCCAGGCGGACCGTATCGCGCAGCGCGAGGCTGATCCGCCCGTCCCTGTTGTCGACCGGATAGCCGAGCCCGGCAAGCCGCGCCTGCAGCGCGATGCGTGCCTCGCGCGCCATGGGGACCGTGGCGGGCCAGCGGCCCCGGAACGGGGGACGGCCGTCCAGGCGGTCCGCCAGGGTCGCGACCGCCAGCACGTAGGCGTCCGAGAAGTTGTAGGTCTTGAGGACTTCGTAATTGCCGGTGACCAGGAAGGCCGGCCCCTCGATGCCGGCGGGGAAGAACAGGACGGCCTCGCCCTCGGCCGGCAGCGCCCCGCCGTCGGTCCGCACCGCGCCGCGGGCCGCCCAGCCGGCGAACGCCGCCCGGCTTGCGGCGGGATCGAGCCCGGGCGGCAGCCGGACCTCGAAGCCCCAGGGCCGCCCGGCCTGCCAGCCTTTCTGCTTCAGGAAATTGGCGATCGAGGCCAGCGCGTCGGGCACGTCGGCCCAGATGTCCCGCCGCCCGTCGCCGTCCCCGTCGACCGCATAGGCCACAAAGCTCGAGGGCATGAACTGCGGCTGGCCCATCGCACCCGCCCAGGAGCCGACCAGCTGGCCGCGCGACACCTCCCCGCCCTGCAGGAGGCCGAGCGCGGCCAGGAGCTCGGCCCGGTAGAGGTCCGGCCGCACCGCGAGCGCCGCAAGGGTCGCCATCGAGCGGAAGACGTCCTTGCCGCCGGCGGCCACGCCGTAGTTGGTCTCGAGCCCCCACACCGCGACGACGACCGCCGCCGGAACCCCGAAGCGCTGCTCGATCCGGCGGAGATCCGTGTCCCAGCGACGCCGCAGCGCCTGCCCGGCCACGACCCGGCCGGGCGTGACCTGCCCCGCGAGATAAGCGCCGAGCGGCTTGGCGAACTCCGGCTGCTTGCGCGTCAGGGCGGCCACCGCGGGGTCCGCCGTCATGCCGGCGAACACCTCATCGACGAGGGCCGGCGCAAGCCCGTGCGGCGCGGCCTCGAGGCGGAGCTGCGCCACGAGCGGGGCGAGATCGGGCTCCCGCGCCGACCCGGCGGCGGCGGCCGAGGCCGCACACCCCATGAGCGCCACAGCCAGGAGCCAGCGCCTGCCCATCGCGGTCGCTATTTCTCGAGCGGCGAGCGCGTAGCCACGACGCTCGGCTGCCGGCCGGCCTTGTCCCACCACGCGGCGAGCGCAGGGCGGCGCTCCAGCATGGCGCGGCCCTCGGGCGTCTGCCGCAGATAGGCGAGAACCGGCGCAAGATGGATGTCGGCCAGCGTGAAGGTGTCCCCGACCAGGAACCCGCCCTCCTGCAGGGCGCCGATCGCGTCGAGCGCCTTCTCGGCCTTGGGAAGCGCCGCCGCGATGGCCGCCTCGTCGGAGGGGTTGCCCATCATCGGCATGGCGGCGCGCTGCACGAAGAGCGCCGTGACGATGGGCCCGTAGGCGTAGCTGTCGATGATGCCGATGATCTGCGTCATGCGCGCCCGCGCCTTGGGGCTCGCGGGCTGCAGCGCCGGCCCCTCGAACGTCTCGTCGATGTAGCGCAGGATCGCGGGCGTCTCGTAGAGCGAGAAGCCGTCGTGGTCGAGCGCGGGGATCTTGCCCCAGGGCTGATGGCCGAAGTAGTCCGGCGGGATCGGCTTGAAGATGTCGATCTCGCTGAGCGTCGAGGCGACGTTCTTCTCCTTGAGCGCGATGAGCGCGGAGCGCGTGTAGGTGCTGTAGAGCGCGCCATAGACGGTGACGGCCATGCTGTTCTCCCTGGGGCCATGCCGGATCGGGGGCCGGTCGGCACAAGGTGTGTGGCGCCCTGGAGCTCGCCCGGTCAAGGGGAGCGGGACGTTGCGACGCGACCCCACGCTGACGCAAGCCTCGCCGCACAAGGTGCGGCGAGGCAGCCAGGCGGAGCCATGAGCGATCAGACCGTGGGGCCGGTCCCCAAAGTGAAAAAAGGCGGGCGCGACATCGCGTTCGCGGCGGGCATCGTCTCGATCCTCGCCATCTTCTTCCTGCCGATCCCAGCCTTCCTCATCGACCTCGGCTTTGCGACCTCCATCGCGCTGTCGGTGCTGATCCTGATGGTCGCGCTGTGGATCGAGAAGCCGCTCGATTTCTCGGCCTTCCCCACCATCCTGCTCGTCTCGACGCTGCTGCGGCTCGGCCTCGACATCGCCTCGACGCGCGTGATCCTGGCCGACGGCGCCGAGGGGGTGACGGCCGCAGGCTACATCATCGGAGGCTTCTCCAACCTCGTGATGAGCGGCGACTTCGTCATCGGGCTGATCGTCTTTGCCATCCTGCTGACCGTCAACTTCCTCGTCATCACCAAGGGCGCGACCCGCATCGCCGAGGTCGGCGCCCGCTTCACCCTCGACGCCATCCCGGGCAAGCAGATGGCGATCGATGCCGACCTGTCGGCGGGCCTCATCAACGACAAGGAGGCCCAGCGCCGCCGCCGCGAGCTCGAGGAGGAAAGCGCCTTCTTCGGCTCCATGGACGGGGCGAGCAAGTTCGTGCGCGGGGACGCCATCGCGGGCCTTATCGTGCTCGCGGTCAACATCTTCGGCGGCATCGTGATCGGGGTGACGCGGCACGGCATGCCGCTCGCCCATGCGGCGGACGTCTTCGCCAAGCTCTCGGTCGGGGACGGCCTCGTCAGCCAGATCCCCGCGCTCATCGTCTCGCTCGCCGCCGCCCTGCTGGTGTCCAAGGGCGGTACCCGCGGCTCGACCGACAAGGCGGTGCTGAACCAGCTCGTCAACTTCCCCCGCGCCCTGTTCGTCGCCGCGCTCCTGCTGTTCGGCCTCAGCATCGTGCCCGGCCTGCCGTTCCTGCCCTTCGCGATCCTGGGCGGGCTGATGCTGTTCGTGGGCTACTCGATCCCGAAGAAGGTCGCGGCCGCCAAGGCGGTCGAGGATGCGCTCGCGGCCGAGGCCGCCAAGGACGCCGAGGCCGAGAGCCGCGACAGCGTCAAGGAATACCTGCGCACGCCCGAGATCGAGCTCTGCCTCGGCAAGCAGCTCGCCACCAAGCTCCTGGGATCGCAGAACGAGCTCAGCACCCGCGTCGTCAAGATGCGCCGCAAGTTCGCCCTGCAATACGGGTTCGTGGTGCCCGAGATCAAGGTCAGCAACAGCCTCGACCTGCCCCCAAAATCCTACCAGATCAAGATCCACGGCACCGTGGTCGCGAGCCAGGCCATGCGGCTCGGCGACGTCATGGTGATCACCGGCGACGGCCGCGTGCCGGACGTGCCCGGCGAGCCGACCCGCGAGCCCGCCTTCGGCATGAAGGCCGTGTGGATCGCGGACGCCTATGCGGGGGAGGTGAAAAGCCAGAACTTTCAGACCGTCGACACGCTGTCGATCCTGCTGACCCATCTGTCGGAGGTCATCCGCAACAACCTCGCCCAGCTTCTCTCCTACAAGGACATGCGCGCCCTGCTCGACCGCCTCGAGCCCGAGTACAAGAAGCTGATCGACGACATGTGCCCCGCCCAGATCTCGTATTCGGGGCTGCAGGCGGTGCTGAAGCTGCTGCTCGGCGAGCGGGTGTCCATCCGCAACCTGAGCCTCATCCTGGAGGCGATCGCCGAGATCGTGCCGCATGCCCGGCGGTCCGAGCAGGTGGCCGAGCATGTCCGCATCCGCATGGCCCAGCAGATCTGCGGCGACCTGTCGGAAAGCGGCACCCTCAAGGTGCTGCGCCTGGGCAACCGCTGGGATCTCGCCTTCCACCAGAGCCTCAAGCGCGACGCCAAGGGCGAGATCACCGAGTTCGAGCTCGACCCGCGCCTGGTCGAGCAGTTCGGCACCGAAGCCAGCAAGGCGATCCGCGAGCGCATGGACCTCGGCCACGCCTTCGTGCTGATCGCGGCGCCCGAGGTGCGCACCTACGTGCGCATGATCATCGAGCGCATGTTCGCGACCCTGCCGGTGCTGTCGCATCTCGAGATCGCCCGCGGCCTCGAGATCACCCCGCTCGGCGCCATCTCGTGATGTTCGAGGCGCCGAACACCGTGCTGGCCGCCTTCGTGGTGTTCAGCCGGATCGGGGCCTGCCTCATGCTGATGCCGGGCTTCTCGAGCCCGCGCATCCCCGTGCAGGCGCGGCTCCTCATCGCGATCGCGCTCTCGCTCGCCCTCACCCCGCTCCTGCTCGACATGCTGATCCCGATGGTGAGGGATGCCGAGCCCGCGGCGCTGCTCCGCCTCATGCTGTCCGAGAGCCTGATCGGGGCGATGATCGGCCTCCTGGGCCGGCTCTTCTTCATCGCGCTCGAGACGGTGGCTGTGGCGGTCTCCATGTCCGTGGGGCTCAGCGGCAACCTGGGGGCGCCGATCAACGAGGACGAGCCGCTCCCGGCCCTGTCGACGCTGATCATCCTGGCCGCCACGGCGCTGCTGTTCGTCACCGACCAGCACATCGAGATCTTCAAGGCGCTAGCCTCGTCCTACACCGCGCTTCCGGTGCCGGACGGCTTCCCGATGCAGATCGCCCTCGTGCGGCTGACCGACGGGGCGATCGCGACCTTCAAGCTGGCGCTGCGCATCGGCAGCCCGTTCCTGATCTTCTCGGTCATCGCCAATCTTGCGGTCGGCCTCACCAACCGCCTCGTACCGGCGGTGCAGATCTTCTTCCTCGCGACCCCCTTCGTGCTGATCGGCGGGCTCTACATCCTCTACCTCACGGGGCCCTCGATCCTCGATCTCTTCACCACGGCCTTCAACCGCTTCCTGGTGCTCGGATGACGGACCGGCAGCGCTCCATCGCGCGCGTCGTCGCGCTGCAGGGCAAGATGCAGACGATCGCCGCGGCCAGGCTCGCGGCCGCCGAGGCGCAGCAGCGCGAGATCGTGGCCAACCGCGAGGCCCTGCAGGCGTTCGTGGCCGGCGCCGAGCTGACCGGCGCGCTCGCGGTCCACGCCATCGCGGCCACGCGCACCCTGGCGGCCCGGGAGATGGACGCCGACGCCCGCCGCAAGACGCTCGCCGACGCCCGCCAGGCGGTCGAGACCAGGCTCAAGCTCGCCGAGCGCCTCGCCGAGACCCTCGATCGCGAGGAGGCCGCCGCCGCCGAGCGCCGCGCCCTGGAGCGGCTGATCGAGGAGGCCGTGGCGCGGCCTCCGGCCGAGATTTGACGCCCCCGGCTCCCGATCGACATGGTAGGCCTGCTCGGTCCACGACCGGTCACGCCTCCTCGAGCTGATCGCCATCGCCGGATCCGGCGTCCGGCCGTCGATTACGACATGGCGGCGGCGATGGGAGCGATGGACATGGTGACGAACAAGGTGATCGCGGTGACCGGCGCCAGCAGCGGCATCGGCGAGGCCGCCGCGTTGCATCTGGCCGGGCGCGGCGCGAAGCTGATCCTCGGCGCGCGCGACACGGACAAGCTCGCGGCGCTGGCGGAGCGCATCGCGGCGGCCGGCGGCGAGGCCGTGCATGTCGCGACCGATGTCAGCGACCGCGCCGATCTCGCGCGGCTCGTGGCGCTGGGATGCGAGCGGTTTGGACGGCTCGACGTGCTGGTCAGCAATGCCGGCGTGATGCCGATCGGCCCGCTGGCCGACCTTGCCGTGGACGACTGGGACCGGATGATCGACGTCAACATCAAGGGGGTGCTGTACGGGATCGCGGCCGCGCTGCCGGTGTTCCGCCGGCAAGGCTCGGGGCACTTCATCCACACCGCATCGACGGCCGCGCGCAAGACCGTGCCGAACCAAGCCGTCTACGCCGGCACCAAGGCGGCGGTGCTCGCGATCTCGGACGGGCTGCGGCAGGAGCTTGCCGGGCAGGTCCGCGTGACCGTCATCTCGCCGGGCTTCACGGCCACCAACGTCGCCGAGCATGTCAGGAACCCGGAGGTCAGGACGCAGATCGAGACGTCTCGCGACCGGTTCGCGATGCCGCCCGAGGCGGTCGCGCGCGCGATTGCCTACGCGGTGGAGCAGCCCGACGATGTCAATGTCGGCGAGATCGTCATCCGCTCGACCGCCCAGCCCTGAGCGCGAGCATCGCCGGTCGGGTAAGCTCCCGGCAAGGCGGCAGAGGCAGCATACGGGCATCGCCGCTGCTGCAGACGAGACCTCTCCCCGTTGTCGATCGCGCCTCCCTCCGACATCATCATGGACGTCGCCCAGGCGGCGGACCCGGCGCGGCGGCAGGCGGCGGTCGCCAAGCTCGCCGCCCAGGCGGCGGCCGAGGGCGGCTCCCCGCCGGTCGACTTCGATGTCGCGCTGCGCAGCGCCACCCCCGGCCCCGCGACCGGGACCGACCCCTCGCTTCGCCTCAGCCCGCTGGCGGGCGCCGGCCGCTCGCAGGGGCTTGCGGGGCGTGGCTCGCCCTACCAGAAGTTCGAGGCGATGGTGCTCACGAACTTTGTCGAGAGCATCCTGCCCAAGGACACCGAGCTGTTCGGCGACTCGGCCTCGGCCGACGTGTGCCGCTCGATGTTCGCCGGCAAGATCGCCGACCAGCTCGCAAAATCGGGGCGGATCGGCATCGCCCAGTCGATCGAGCGCTTCCAGACCCATGCCGCCGCCGCCGCGTCGCCGGCCCCCAAACTCCCTGCCGCCTGAGCGCCGCCATGAGCCTGACCCTCGCCTCCTTCGGCACGCGGGCCGCCAGAACCGCGACCGCCGATGCGGTGCTCGGCGCCGTCTACGCGGTGATCGACCGCCTGCAGGGCGTGGTGATGGCCGAGACCGATGCCCTCACCCGGCGCGTGCCGATCGACATCGACACCGTCACCCGGCAGAAGCGCCAGGGCCTGCTCGAGCTCAGCCGCCTCATGCGGGCCATGCCGGCCGCGGGGCGGCACGAGGAGGCGCGGGCCAGGCTCGCCGGCCTCGCCCAGGCCCTCGACCGCAACCAGGCGGCGCTCGACGTGCAGCTGCGCGCCGTGCGCGAGGTCGCCGAAATCGTTGCCAAGGTAATGCGGGAGGCCGAGTCCGACGGCACCTACACGCTGCGGACCGGCTGGCAGTGAAGCTCTTCGTTATCGGGGTGTGGGTGACGCTGGTGGCGCTCGCCACGGCCTATGCCGCCGCGGTCGTCATTCCGGGGCGCGCGGAGGCCAGCAAGGTGGCGGCCGCGGTCTCGCTGCAATACACCAAGACCCGCGTCCTCAACGTGCCGATGATCGCGGGCGGGGTGGTGCAGGGCTTCATGGCGGTCCAGCTCGGCTACACGGTGGACGAGGCGGTGCTGAAAGCCGTGCACGTGCCGCCGGAGGTCTACCTGCTCGACGAAGCGTTCCGCGCCATCTACGCCGACAAGGCGCTCGATTTCCGCGACCTCGCCCGGTACGACCTGAGCAAGCTGACCGGGCGCCTTGTCAGCGCCACCAACGACCACCTGGGCGCCCCGGTGATCAAGGACGTCCTGATCGAGCAGTTCAGCTACATCTCCAAGGAAACCGCGAAGGGATAGGGCATGGCTCACTGGCCTCACCTCAAGGGGACAAGGGCCGCCGGCCGCGCCGCGCCGCGGCGGCGGGACGCCGGGCGCAAGACCCCGCCCGCGGCGATCCGCGCGGGGAGCGGGCGCCGCGCGCCGCCGCGGTCCTAAAGGCTGGCAGGGACCGCCATGCCGCTCGACCGCTTCACCCTGTTCGGCCTCAGCGTCGCCCTGCTCGGCTGGATCGTCCTGGCCGCGGACACGGCCCTGGGCGTCTTCACCGCCTCGTTCGGCGGGCTGGCGATGTCCGCCGTCATGCGCCAGGACATCTTCGCCATCGCCGAGACCGCGATCTTCAGCGGCTTCGCGCTGGCGATCCTCGGGGCGCTGCGGGCGGGCTTCGGGGCGCTGCACCGCTTCTTCGATGCCGTGCTGCACCGGGCCAGCACCCCGAAACCCGCTCCGGTCACCTATCCCGAGCCGGTGGTCGACACCGTCGACGTGCCCCCGCCCCCCCGCAGGACCGTGGACGCCAAGGCCCAGCGCGGCGGGCGCAACTACACGATCCTGGCCAACGGGGCGGTCGAGGTCGACACCCTGCTGGGGACCCGCGTCTTCGCCTCGCTCGACGAAGCGCGCGCCTATATCCGCTGAAGGCACGGGCGGCGTCCGGGCGAGAACAGGCCTTGCACGCGCCCGCTTCG
>CAXUMV010000075.1:0-779 GCA_964252065.1 uncultured Lichenihabitans sp. | reverse complement strand
TGGATCATGGGGCACCCGCCCCGCGCCGACCGCCGAGGGTCCGATGAGCCGTGCCGCACCCGACCTCGGCGAGGTCGTGAAGGACATCGCCGACGAAATGCGGCAGCGGACCGACCGCGGCGAGGTCGCCCGCTACATCCCCGAGCTCGCCCGCGTGGACGCCGGGGCGTTCGGCCTCGCGGTGGTGGATGCGGACGGCCGCATCGCGGCGGGCGGCGACAGCCAGGCGCCCTTCTCGATCCAGAGCATCTCCAAGGTCTTCACCCTGACCCTGGCGCTCGGGATGATCGGCGACCGGCTCTGGCGCCGCGTCGGGCGCGAGCCTTCCGGCAACCCGTTCAACTCCATCGTCCAGCTCGAACGCGAGCGCGGGGTGCCGCGCAACCCCTTCATCAACGCGGGGGCGATCGCGGTCACGGACGTGATCGTCTCGGGCCACGAGCCGCGGGAGTCCCTTGGCGAAATCCTCCGCTTCATGCGGTTCCTGGCCGCCGACGATGAGATCACCATCGACGAGGCCGTGGCGGCCTCCGAGAAGCGGACGGGGTTCCGCAACACGGCGCTCGCCAACTACATGAAGTCGTTCGGGGTGATCGAGAGCCCGGTGGACTACACGCTGGGCGTCTACTTTCACCACTGCGCCATCGCGATGTCCTGCGAGCAGCTCGCCATGGCGGGACGCTACCTCGCCCATGGCGGCCGCAATCCCTCGACCGGGCACCTGGTGGTGCCGCCCGAGCGGGCGAGGCGCATCAACGCCCTGATGCTGACCTGCGGCC
>CAXUMV010000074.1:10461-11474 GCA_964252065.1 uncultured Lichenihabitans sp. | reverse complement strand
GGCCGGGTCCGCAAGCTGATGGGCGACCGGGCCGGGGCGCTGGCGCTGTTCCGGCAGGCGGCCGCCCTCAGCCAGGACTCCTTCGACGCCGTCGACGAGCTCGCGAGCCTCGGCGCATCCGACGCCCGGCAGCGGCGCTACGAGGCCCATTTCCGGGCCGGCGGCAGCGAGGCCATCATGCAGATGAGCCAGCAGCTGAAGGCGATGCGCGCTCTCCTCGACGACATGGCCGAGCGGCTGCCCGATGCGCTGGGCCAGACCGCCATCCCGCTCGAAAGCTATAGACTGTTCCGCGAGCTTCACACCGTGCCCCCGCCCCCGCCGGGCCCGCGGGCGGCCGTCACGGCCCTGCTGCTGATCGACCGCGAGACCGAGGCCACCCTGGAGGCGCAGCTCGCCGGGCTGTCGGGCCAGACCGCACGCGACTGGACCATGCTGGCGATCGGCCAGGACCCCGCCCGCCGCGCCGCCGTGGCGCGCCGCGGGGCCGATCCCCGCATCCGGCTGATGCCGGCCGAGGCCGGCGAGGCGGCCGTCGCCGAATGGCAGGCCGCGCGAGACGTGGAGGCCGGCTGGCTGCTGTTTCTCGCGCAGGGCGCGGTCCTGCATCGCGAGGCGCTCGCCTGGGCCGCGAGCCTGCCGTCGCTTGCAGATGCGCGCGCCTACGTGTTCGACGAGGACCGCGGACGGCTGGAGGAGGGCCGCCTCGTCCCCCAGGTGCCGGTGTTCCGGGCGACCCTCGACTACGACACGCTGCTCGACGCCAACGTGGCGGGCGAGACGGTGCTGGTCGGCGCCGAGACCTACCGGCGCCTGCTGGGTGAGGCCCCGGAGGGGTCCGTCGGCCGGGCGCGCAGCCGGCTGCTCCTCGAGCTCGCGCGCGAGGGCCGGGTCGGCCACCTGCCCCAGACGCTCGCGACGCGCCTCGACCCCGTCCGCCTCTCGCTCCCCGAACACAGGCTCGCGATCGCCGACCATGGCGCGGCGCATGGGCTGGCGGGCGGGGCGGGCCT
>CAXUMV010000074.1:0-10451 GCA_964252065.1 uncultured Lichenihabitans sp. | reverse complement strand
ACGGCGTGGCCGGTGCGGTAGGCGTGCGTCTTCGCCCAGGCCATCGCGGTGGTGATCGCGACCGCGGACAACCCGCACGGGCTGCGCCGCTTCGTCGCCGAGCTGCGCGAGCAGGCCGCCGTGCCCGATCAGGTTCGGATCGTGCTGGTCGACGCCGGCAGCCCGGAACCCGACACCCGCGCGGCCCTCGAGGAGCTCGGGGCCAAGCGCTTCGTCACCCGCGTGACCGAGCCGCCGCCGTTCGGCCGGGCGCGCTTCAACAACCTCGGCGCGCAGGCAAGCGATGCCCCCATCCTCTGCTTCGCCCATGACGGCCAGCGCATGACGACGGTGGGCTGGGACGAGCGCGTGCGCGGGCATCTCGAGCGTGAGGGCACGGGCGCGCTCGGGTGCCGCATCCTCTACCCCGACGACACGCTCGCGCATGCCGGCATCCTGTTCGGCTGGCAGGGCCGCACCATCGGCGACGGGCTGTTCGAACCCGCCGAGGCGCCCGGCCCCGCGCGACGGTTCCAGGTGACCCGGGCGGTCGGCGCCGTGTCGGACGCCTTCCTGGCGATCACGCGGGAGCGCTTCCTGGCAGCCGGCGGCTTTGATGCCGCGGGCCTGCCCGACCACGACGCCGACGTCGATCTCTGCCTCAAGCTGCGCCGGGACGGCCTGCGCATCCTCTACAGCCCGGCCGTCACGCTGCGGACCGAGGCCGCCAAGGGCGAGGCCATGGACGCGCTGGTTCCCGAGCGGATGGGCCGCTTTGCGGCGGCGCGGACGCTGCTCCATGCCCGCTGGGGCGAGGCTCTCACGGTCGACCCGGGGCTGAACCCGGTCTGGTATCCGGCCACCATGCCGTTCCGGCTGCTGTCCGCCCCCTCCGAGGCGCGGGTGCTGCGCCACCTGCGGCGCACGGCGGCCGCCGACCCCTGGGCGGTAAAGGCCGCCCGCCCGGGCTGAGGGTCATTCGTTCGAGGCTTGAAGCGGTTAGCCGGCCGGCCTATGAGGGTCGCGCGCGCCATCGTCGTGCAGCGACAGCCGACCCTTCGGCGGAGCCGGCCGCCAGGGCCGGCGACAGGACGTCATGACCGACCTGTACCACTCCCCGCTCTGCCCCCACTCCCGGTATGTACGGCTGGTCCTCGGTGAACTCGGCATCGCCCCGACGCTGATCGAGGAACGTGTCTTCGAGCGGCGGCCGGCGTTCCTCGCCCTGAACCCCGCCGGCCAGACCCCGGTCATGATCGAGGGCAGCCTGCCGCCGGTGTCCGGCTGGGCGCCGATCGGCGAGTATCTCGACGAGACGCGGGGCCTCGCGCTCGCGCCCTACCGGCTGCTGCCCGAGGACCCGGGCGGCCGCGCCGAGATCCGGCGACTGCTCGACTGGTTCAACACCAAGTTCTTCAACGAAGTGTCGAGCCTGCTCATGACTGAGAAGGTCACCAAGCGCTTCATGAGCGCCGGCCAGGGCGGGGGCGCCCCGGACATGGACGCGGTGCGGGTGGCGCGGGCGAACATCCGCCATCACATGCGCTACATCGGCTACCTGGTGCGCACCCGGGACTGGCTCGGCGGGCGCGACCTCACCTATGCCGACCTCGCGGCGGCCGCGCATCTGTCCTGCATCGATTTTGTGGGCGACGTGCCCTGGACCGAGGACGATGCCGCCAAGGCCTGGTACGCGCGGATCAAGTCGCGGCCGGCCTTCCGGCCGCTGCTGTCCGACCGGATGCCGGGGCTCGTCCCGAGCCCGAGCTACGCCGACCTCGACTTTTGACCCCCGGCGCCGCCTTCCCCCTGCGCGAGCGCCTGTCGGCCGAGGCCGGGCGCCTGGGATTCGACGCCTGCCGCATCGCCCGGCCCGACGCGATCCCCGAGGCGGGCGAGCGCCTCAGGGCCTGGCTTGCGGACGGCGCCCACGGCGAGATGGGCTGGATGCAGGACACCGCCGGCCGCCGGGCCGATCCGCGGGCCCTGTGGCCGGCCGTACGCAGCGTCGTGATGCTCGGCACCAACTACGGGCCGACTTCCGATCCGCGCGCGGTGCTGGCTGAGACGAGCCGCGGCGCCGTCTCGGTCTACGCCCAGCACCGCGACTACCACGACGTGATCAAGGGCAGGCTCAAGCACCTGGCCGGCTGGCTGGCGCGGGAGGCGCGGCCGCTGCGGCCGGAGGTCAAGGTGTTCGTGGACACGGCGCCCGTGATGGAGAAGCCCCTGGCGGCCGCGGCCGGGCTCGGCTGGCAGGGCAAGCACACCAACCTCGTCAGCCGCGACTTCGGCTCGTGGCTGTTCCTCGGCTCGGTCTTCACCACGCTCGAGCTCGCCCCCGACCCGGGCGGCGAGGACCATTGCGGGAGCTGCCGCGCCTGTCTCGCGGTCTGCCCGACGGACGCCTTTCCCGCCCCCTACCGGCTCGATGCCCGCCGCTGCATCTCGTATCTGACGATCGAGCACGCCGGGCCGATCCCGCAGGCGCTGCGGGCGGCCATCGGCAACCGCATCTACGGGTGCGACGACTGCCTCGCGGTCTGCCCCTGGAACAAGTTCGCCCAGGCGGGGCGCGAGGCGAAGCTCGGCGCCCCGCCGGGTCGCGAGGCGCCCGCGCTCGCGGGGCTGGCGGCCCTCGACGACGCCGGTTTCCGGGCGCGCTTCGCCGGCAGTCCGGTCAAGCGCATCGGGCTCGCCCGCTTCCTGCGCAACGTCCTGATCGCGATCGGCAACAGCGGCGACCCGACGCTCGCGGAGGCCGCGACCGCACGCCTCGCCGACCCTTCCGCGATCGTGCGCGGCGCCGCGGTCTGGGCCGCCCGCCGCCTGCTTGGGCCGGGCTGGCCCGCGACGGCGGCCGAGTACCGGCGCCGGGAGACCGATCCCGGCGTCCGGGCCGAATGGGAGGCCGCTGCCCCATGAGGCTGTTCGTCTTCGGCCTGGGCTACACGGCCGGCCACTACGCCCGGCAGACCTCCCGCTGGGCGGGGATCGCCGGCACGGTGCGCACCCCCGACAAGGCGAGGGAGCTGCGCTCTCTCGGGATCGAGGCCATGGTGTTCGACGGCGAGACGGCCGACGAGGGCGTCGGGCCGGCCCTGGCCGCGGCCGACGCGCTGCTCGTCAGCGTGCAGCCCGGGACGGGCGGCGACCCCGTGCTGGCCCGCTTCGGCGCGGCCATCGAGGCGGCCCGGAGCCTGCGCACCATCGTCTACCTGTCGACCGTCGGGGTCTACGGCGACCACGGCGGCGCCTGGATCGACGAGACGACCCCGCCGCTCTCGACCAGCGAGCGCGGCCGCGCCCGGGTCGCGGTCGAGGCGCAATGGCTGGCGCGCCGGGCGGCCGGCAAGGCGGTCCACGTCCTGCGGCTCGCCGGGATCTACGGGCCGGGCCGCAACGCGCTCGCGGATCTGGCGGCGGGCGAGGCCCGCCGCATCGTCAAGCCCGGGCAGGTGTTCAACCGCATCCACGTCGCCGACATCGGCCGCGCGATCGAGGCCGCCTTTGCGACGGGCGACCGGCGCGTGGTGTGGAACGTGGCCGACGACGAGCCCGCCCCGGCCCCCGACGTCATCGCCTATGCGGCGGGGCTGCTCGGGGTGGAGCCGCCCCCGCCCATCCCGTTCGAGGCAGCGCAGCTCTCCCCCATGGCGCGCAGCTTCTATGCGGCGAACCGCCGGATCGGCAACGCGGCCCTCAAGGCCGGGCTCGGCGTCGAGCTCGCCTATCCGACCTTCCGGGAAGGGCTGGACGCCCTGTTTGCGGCCGGCGAGGGCTCCCGCCGGCCCTAAAGCCATGCGCGAGGCTGGACTGGCCTCAGGCCCGCGAGCCCCCTTGTCTTGCCGCAGTCAAAGACTGTGGCTAGCGTGTGGCATCGTCGGCGCAGGCGGTTGACGACCGCTGCCTTCAGTGTCCGAGAAAGGCCTTTCCGCATGACGCATGCTCCCCTCGCTGCCCCGGCGCCGGCCGACGATGCGCCTCGCGCCTCGACCGTCGAGGAGCTGCGCAAGGCCATCGTGGCCAAGCTCAACTACGCGGTCGGCAAGACCATCGGGGGCGCCAAGGAGCGCGACTGGTTCATGGCCGTCGCCCTCACGGTGCGCGACCGCATCGTCGACGGCTGGCGCGACAGCTACGACCGGACCAACGCCGCCAAGACCAAGCGGGTCTACTACATGTCGCTCGAGTTCCTGATCGGGCGGCTGCTCTACGACGGGATGACCAATCTCGGCCTGACCGAGCTGATGCGCGAGGCGCTCGCCGGCCTCGACGTCGACCTCGACAAGCTGCGCGCCATCGAGCCCGACGCCGCGCTCGGCAACGGCGGCCTCGGCCGGCTCGCCGCCTGCTTCATGGAGAGCATGGCGACCCTGGCGGTGCCGGCCTACGGCTACGGCATCCGCTACGACCACGGCCTGTTCCGGCAGGTGGTCAAAGACGGCTGGCAGCAGGAATATCCGGAGGACTGGCTGGCGCACGGCAACCCGTGGGAGTTCGAGCGGCCCGAGATCGCCTATGACATCGGCTTCGGCGGGACGGTGGAGACCAGCCACAAGCCGGACGGGACCACCCAGCACCTGTGGCACCCCGTCGAGACCGTGGAAGCTGTGGCCTACGACACCCCGGTGGTCGGCTGGCGCGGCCGCCACGTCAACACCCTGCGGCTGTGGTCGGCCCGCGCCATCGACGCGCTGCGGCTCGACGCCTTCAACGCCGGCGACTATTTCGGGGCGCTCGGGGACCGGGTGCGGGCCGAGTCGATCTCCAAGGTGCTCTACCCGAGCGACGCCACCCCGGCCGGCCAGGAGTTGCGGCTGCGGCAGGAGTACTTCTTCGTCTCGGCGTCCCTGCAGGACCTCATCCGGCGCCATCTCAAGCAGTACGGCGCGATCGAGACGCTGGCCGACAAGGCCGCCATCCAGCTCAACGACACCCACCCCTCCATCGCGGTGGTCGAGCTCATGCGCCTGCTCGTCGACCATCACGAGATCAAGTGGGACAAGGCCTGGGCCATCACCCAGGCGACGCTCAGCTACACCAACCACACGCTGCTGCCCGAGGCGCTCGAAAGCTGGCCGGTGCCGCTCATGGAGCGGCTGCTGCCGCGCCACATGCAGCTCATCTACCTCATCAACGCCGTCCATCTCGACGGGCTGCGCACCGCCGGGCACACCGACTCGGCCATCCTGTCGAGCATCTCGCTGATCGACGAGCAGTGGGGCCGGCGGATCAAGATGGGCACGCTCGCCTTCATCGGGGCCCACAAGGTGAACGGCGTCTCGGCGCTGCATACCGAGCTCATGCGCCTCACCGTGTTCAAGGACCTGCATAGCCTCTACCCGGACCGCATCACCAACAAGACCAACGGCATCACGTTCCGCCGCTGGCTCTACGACGCCAATCCCGCCCTGACCCGCCTGATGGTCGAGGTGGCGGGCGAGCGCGTGCTCGACGACCCGGCGGCCTTCGCCGAGGTCGAGAAGCACGCCGGGGACCCGGCCTTCCAGGAGCGGTTCACCGCCATCAAGCGGGACAACAAGGCCGCCCTCGCCCAGCTGATCAACAACCGGCTCGGCGTCGCGGTCGACCCCGATGCGATGTTCGACATCCAGATCAAGCGCATCCACGAGTACAAGCGCCAGCACCTCAACCTGCTCGAGACGGTCGCGCTCTACAACGCGATCCGGGCCGAGCCCTGGCGGGAGTGGGTGCCGCGGGTCAAGATCTTCGCCGGCAAGGCGGCGGCGAGCTATCATACCGCCAAGCTGATCATCAAGCTCGCCAACGACATCGCCCGCATCGTCAACAACGATCCCACGGTGCGCGGCCTGCTCAAGGTCGTGTTCCTGCCCAACTACAACGTGAGCCTC
This sequence comes from uncultured Lichenihabitans sp., assembly GCA_964252065.1. Classification (GTDB taxonomy): domain Bacteria; phylum Pseudomonadota; class Alphaproteobacteria; order Rhizobiales; family Beijerinckiaceae; genus Lichenihabitans. The sequence goes on along the minus strand of CAXUMV010000074.1, from coordinate 4,596 downwards.
GCCGAGAGCATCATCCCGGCCGCCGACCTGTCCGAGCAGATTTCCACCGCCGGCATGGAGGCGTCGGGAACCGGCAACATGAAGCTTGCGTTGAACGGGGCACTGACGATCGGGACCCTTGATGGCGCCAATGTCGAAATCCTGGAGCGGGTCGGCCCCGAGAACATCTTCATCTTCGGCATGACCGCGGCCGAGGTCGAGTCCCGCCGTGCCCAGGGGCTGTCGTCCCGGGACATCATCGCGGGCTCGCCCATGCTGGGCCAGGTGCTGGAATCCATCGCCTCCGGGGTCTTCTCGCCCGACGATACCGGGCGCTACGCGGGCTTCGTCGACGCGCTCACCAACCACGACCATTTCCTGGTGAGCGCCGATTTCGACGCCTATTTCGCCGCGCAGCGGAAGGTCGACGACCATTGGCGGCACAAGGAGCGCTGGGCGGCCTCGGCCGTGCTGAACACCTCCCGGGTCGGCTGGTTCTCGTCCGACCGGACCATCTCCGAATACGCGAGCGAAATCTGGAACATCCCGGTCAAGGCCGCCTGACCGGCGTACAAGAACGACAAGAAAAGCCTGAGCTGGGGACGCGCGCATGACCGAGGCCTGGAGGGCAGACGAGGGAGACGTGACCGCGTTCGTCGAAGCGCGTCACGGCAACCCCTATTCGATCCTCGGGCAGCATCGGTCGGACGCGGGCATCGTGCTGCGCGCCTTCGTGCCGGACGCCGACACGCTCACCGCCATCGGTCGCGACGGCACGACCCTGGTCGCGCTAGAGCGGCGCGGGGAGGGCGGCTTCTTCGAAGGCCTGCTGCCGAAGGCGGGCGACGCCCGGATCGCCTACCGGCTTCGCGCCGAGAACGGCGGCGGCTCCTGGGAGTTCGACGACCCCTACGGCTTCGGCCCCGTGCTGGGCCCGATCGACGACTACCTGTTCGTCGAAGGCACCCACCAGGACGTCTACAGGCGCCTCGGCGCGCACCCGGCGACCCACGAGGGCGTCGAGGGCACCAATTTCGCGGTCTGGGCGCCCAACGCCGACCGCGTGTCGGTGGTCGGCGACTTCAATCGCTGGGACGGGCGCCTGCACCAGATGCGCCGCCGGGTCGAGAGCGGCATCTGGGAGCTGTTCGCCCCGGGGGTCGGCCCCGGCACCATCTACAAATACGAGGTGCTCGGCCAATGGGGGCGCCTGCAGCCGCTCAAGGCCGATCCCGTGGGGTTCCGCAGCGAGCTCAGGCCCGCGACCGGCTCCATCGTCAGCAAGCCGCTCGACTTCGCCTGGACGGACGCCGACTACCTCGACAAGCGCCGCGCGGTCGACCGGCGCCGCGCGCCCATGTCGGTCTACGAGGTGCATCCGGGCTCCTGGAAGCGGGCCGACGGCAACCGCTATCTCACCTACGACGAGCTCGCCGACCAGCTGATCCCCTACGTGGTCGGGATGGGCTTCACCCACATCGAGTTCCTGCCCGTCTCCGAGCACCCCTACGATCCCTCGTGGGGCTACCAGCCGATCGGCCTCTTCGCCCCCACCAGCCGGTTCGGCGAGCCCGAAGGCTTCGCGCGCCTCGTCGACCGCGCCCATGCGGCCGGCCTCGGCATCATCCTCGACTGGGTGCCGGCCCATTTCCCGGTCGACGTGCATGGCCTCGCGCGCTTCGACGGCACCGCGCTCTACGAGCATGCCGACCCGCGCAAGGGCTTCCATCCCGACTGGAACACCGCGATCTACGACTTCGGGCGGCGCGAGGTGGTCAGCATCCTGGCCGCCAATGCGGTCTACTGGCTCGACAAGTTCCACATCGACGCCCTGCGGGTCGATGCGGTGGCCTCGATGCTCTACCTCGACTACTCGCGCAAGGAAGGGGAGTGGATCCCCAACTGGGACGGCGGCAACGACAACCGCGAGGCAGTCGCCTTCCTCAAGCGCGTGAACGAGCTCGTCTACGCGCTCCACCCCGGTGCCATGACGATCGCCGAGGAGTCGACCTCATGGCCGGGCGTCTCGGCCCCGACCTATGCGGGCGGCCTCGGCTTCGGGTTCAAGTGGAACATGGGGTGGATGCACGACACCCTCGAATATATCGCGACCGACCCCATCCACCGGCAGTGGCACCACGACCGCATGACGTTCGGGCTGCTCTACGGCTTTTCGGAGAACTTCATCCTGCCGATCTCCCACGACGAGGTCGTGCACGGCAAGCAGTCGATCATCCGCAAGATGCCGGGCGACGAGTGGCAGCAGTTCGCCAACGCCCGCGCCTATTACGGCTTCATGTGGGCGCACCCGGGCAAGAAGCTGCTGTTCATGGGCTGCGAGTTCGGCCAGACGGCCGAGTGGAACGCCTCCCAGAGCCTCGACTGGCATCTGACGCAGTACCCGGTCCATGCCGGGCTCCAGACGCTCGTCGCCGACCTCAACGCCGCCTACAAGGCGACCCCGGCCCTGCACCGGCGCGATTGCGAGCCCGAGGGCTTCCACTGGCTGATCTCCGACGACCGGCAGAACTCGGTGCTGGCCTGGCTTCGGATCGGCGAGGCCGACGACCCGCCCGTGGCCGTGGTGTCCAACTTCACGCCCGTGCCCAGGCCCAGCTACCGCGTCGGCCTGCCCCGGGCCGGCGTGTGGCGGGAGATCCTGAACACCGACGCCGCGGTCTACGGCGGCTCGGGCACGGGTAATTTCGGCGCCGTCACGGCGACCGACGAGCCCTGGCACGGGCATCCGGCCTCGGCGGAGCTTTTCCTGCCGCCCCTGGCCACGGTTTACTTTGAATTTTCATCGGCATGACCCAGAATAGACCGGACGGGTGAGAGCCACGGGTTCGCACGAAGACGGATCGGGGAGGACTGCGCGATGATCGATAGGCCGGCAATCCAGGGACCCCTGTCCCGGCACGCGATGGCTTACGTCCTGGCTGGCGGGCGCGGCAGCCGCCTCATGGAGCTGACCGACTTCCGGGCGAAGCCCGCGGTCTATTTCGGGGGCAAGTCGCGCATCATCGATTTCGCGCTGTCCAACGCGCTGAACTCCGGCATCCGCCGCATCGCGGTCGCCACCCAGTACAAGGCCCACAGCCTGATCCGCCACCTGCAGCGGGGCTGGAACTTCTTCCGCCCGGAGCGGAACGAGAGTTTCGACATCCTGCCGGCGAGCCAGCGCGTCTCAGAAGACATGTGGTATCTGGGCACCGCGGACGCGGTCTACCAGAACATCGACATCATCGAGAGCTACGGCCCGCAGTTCATCGTGCTGCTGGCCGGCGACCACGTCTACAAGATGGACTACGAGAAGATGCTGCAGCAGCACGTCGACTCGGGCGCCGACGTGACGGTGGGCTGCCTCGAGGTGCCGCGCATGGAGGCCGTGGGGTTCGGCGTCATGCACATCGACGAGACCGACCGGATCATAGACTTCCTCGAAAAGCCCAAGGACCCGCCCGCCATGCCCGGCAAGCCGGAGGTGGCGCTAGCCAGCATGGGCATCTACGTCTTCGACTCCAAGCTCCTGTTCGAGGAGCTCCGCCGCGACGCCGCCGACCCGCAGTCGAACCATGATTTCGGCAAGGACATCATCCCGTACCTGGTGAAGAACGGCAAAGCCATCGCGCACCACTTCTCCGACTCCTGCGTCCGGTCGAACAACGAGGGCGTGGCCTACTGGCGGGACGTCGGCACCGTCGACGCCTATTGGGAAGCCAACATCGACCTCACGGACGTGGTGCCCGAGCTCGACCTGTTCGACCGCGAATGGCCGATCTGGACCTTCGCCGAGATCACGCCCCCGGCCAAGTTCGTGCACGACCTCGAGGGGCGGCGCGGCCACGCCATCACCTCGCTCGTGTCGGGCGGCTGCGTGGTGTCGGGGGCCTTCCTGCGCCGCTCGCTGCTGTTCACCGGCGTCCGGGTCAACTCCTACGCCAGCGTCGAGGAGGCGGTGGTCATGCCCTACGTCAATGTCGGACGCTCGGCGCGCCTCAAGAACGTCGTGATCGACCGCGGCGTGCAGATCCCCGAGGGGCTGGTGATCGGCGAGGATCCCGAGTTCGACGCCAAGCGCTTCCGCCGGACCGAGCGGGGCATCTGCCTCGTCACCAAGGCGATGATCGAGAAGCTGAACCACTAGGGCCGGCGGGATGTCCTCCCTCCAGGTCCTGTCGGTCGCCTCCGAGGCCTATCCGCTCGTCAAGACGGGCGGTCTGGCCGATGTCGTCGGCGCCCTGCCCGGCGCCCTCGCCCGGGAAGGCACCGCCATCCGCACCCTGCTGCCGGGCTACCCGGCCGTGCTGCGCGCCGTCGAGGGCAAGGGCGAGGCGATCCATGCGATCCCCCAGCTGTTCGGCGGCCCGGCGCGGCTTATCGCGGCCAGGATCGGCGACATGGACGTGATCGCCATCGAGGCCCCGCACCTCTACGACCGGGCCGGCAATCCCTATCTCGCCTCGAACGGCACCGACTGGCCCGACAACGCGACCCGTTTTGCGGCCCTTGGGCGCGTGGCGGCCGACCTCGCGCTCGGCGCCCTGCCGGGCTTCGTGCCCGACGTGCTGCACGGGCACGACTGGCAGGCGGGGCTTGCCTACGCCTATCTCGCCG